>CAYWBA010000095.1:0-3733 GCA_964455955.1 uncultured Planctomycetota bacterium
CTCGTAAAGGTCACGCAGCTTCCGGCGCCACTCCGGTCTCGCCTCAATAAGCGGCGCGCCGCGCGAGTACGCCTTCGCTATCTCCTTATCAAACGGTATGCGCAAGGCTATCGGGATACCCTCTTTTTGACAGTATTCCTCAACCCCGCTATCCCCGACGCCGGCCCGGTTGATTACCACCGCATTAGGCAGATTCATCAGCCTGAGCATCTCAACTGCAAGCTTGAGGTCATTAAGCCCGAAAGGCGTAGGCTCTGTCACAAGCAGGACGAAGTCCACGCCTTTTACCGACTCGACCACTGGGCAGGATGTGCCAGGGGGCACATCAATTATCGTCTCGCACCCGGCCTCTGCAAGCCCCCTGACTGTGCGAATAAGTGGTGGGGCCATAGCTTCCCCAATATTGAGCTTTCCGTGGGCGAAACGAATGCTGCCTGATGGCCCGGACTCTATCACACCTATTTCGCGTTCGCCTTCTGAAATCGCATCCTCTGGACAGGCTATCCCGCACCCGTCGCAGCCGTGGCAGAGGTTCTCAAAAAGCAGCCAGGTGCCCTTCACCACTGCAAGTGCATTGAACTGGCAGACCTCGGCGCACTTGCCGCAGTAAGTGCATTTCTCCTTGTCCACGACCGGCACCGGTGTGGAAACCGGCACCACGTTCTCAATAGCCGGCTTCAGGAAAATATGAGCGTTGGGTTCTTCCACATCGCAGTCGAGGAACTGTACTTTCCGGCCATTTTCGGCAATGGCGAGGGCAAGGCTGGTAGCAACTATTGTCTTGCCAGTCCCGCCCTTCCCGCTTGCAACTGCTACTATCACCGGCCACCTCTCATTCCCCGGCCGCCTCTGCCCATTCCTCTGCCGGGTCCAGACCCCCTGCCAGTCATCGAGCCCTGTCCCATTGGGCCGGTTCCATCAAAGCCAGGCATTGTCAACCTCCTCTCTGCGATACTAATCGCCTCTTACCATGATTGTCTGGCACTCTTCGGGCATTGCATGCTTCGGCACGGCATGCCGGGGGCATGCACAACGCACTCGCCTGGACAGCCAGGTGGTTGATGTCTTTCCTGGCATACTCTTCTCGCGCCAGGGAGAGCGTCTCGGCAAGGCTTAGTGTTGGGCAACCCTTTGGCCCTATACCGTCTTTAACAGAACATGCGCGCTTGGAGCGCTCAATATTACACACTGCACATACAGGCATCATGTTCTCCTCGTGTACGGGTATCGCACATCATTGACCTCTATGCTCTGTATTCTTTTGGAGTCTCATCAATTCCCTGGCGCGTTCGAAGTACATATCTTCAAGCCTCGCTATTTCTTCCGGCGGGTGTTCCTCTATCTGCGCGGCAATGAACTCCCGCTCTATCTGGTGCAGTTTCTCATCTTCGCTGTGTTCGCAGAAATGTCCATAGAATTGCACCGCATAAGGGGAAAGGCCTGTCCGCGAGTCGGCTGCAAGTACTTCGTCCCAGAGTTGCTCCTTTTCCGAGGAAGACAGGTCCCGCAACCAGGCATGCACGTCGAAGCTCTTTATTCCGTCACTCTCGTGCAGGTATTTTTCGAGTTTCTTCTTATCTATATTCTACAAGCGTCCTCCGGCTGTCTCTTTCTGCCGTGAACTCCCGGGCGATCACAACCACTCTCGTCTAAATCGATATTGTCCCCCTACGCTCCCGGTGCTTGAAGACGTTCAAGTGTCTGCTGAGCCACCTTTATTTGCATTTTGAAGTATCTCATGAGTCGTTCAAGCAATGCGGTCTTCTCCTCTTCCGTCTCGAACTTGCCCATTAGTCTCTTGGCCCACTGCATGTTGGCTTCGACCATTTGCGGTATGCGCTCGCTGTCATGCCGCACAGCCTCTTCGGGGCAAACGTCGTGGCACCTGCCGCACCGTATGCATTCCTCCTCGTCGATGAGGGCCCCGTCATCTTCGAGTGACATCGCGCCCACCGGACATTCCTCTACACATGTGCCGCATCCCGTGCACATCTCTTTGTTCACCCACGGCATCTGTCAGTCCTCCCTCTTCTCGATAACGACCGTTGATTCCATGAAATCAATGCTCTTGATGGCGGCCTTGATAGTGTAAGTTTCGCCCAGGAGAACAGATACTATCAGGCCCTGCTCAGTGGCCTCAACCCGGGCCACATCGGCCACTATCGGTTCGGCGCCTTCCGGCTCCTCGGCAAATCTCACGCGTGCAAGACACATAAGGCTAAACCTCCCTGTCAACTTACCGCCGCTTAGATTTCTCCCGCGCCGTTTTCAGTCTTTCCTCTAATTCCTCCAACTCTTGCACCATAGAGGGCTTGACCGAGTGAGCCGGCATTCGGGCGTTCAAGTCGGCTATCTTCTCCTCAATCTCCCGAATACTCTCATCCCCGGTCCGATCGCGGGCAGGTACCAGCACTGACAGAATGGCATCGGCTATGGTTATGATCTCCTCTTCAACCACGCCGGATGGAAGCGGATGGCCTTCAAGTGCAGCGTCGAGCAGTTCGGGATGAAAGCTCATGACGCCTAACAGCTTTACTCCGCGGGCTTTCAGTGCCGCCTCGATTTTTCCCGCCATGGTCCTGGAGGAGGTCTTGTTGATGATTGCCCCTGCGAACAGGGCTCCAGAAGCGCGGGCGAGAGAATTCACCTTCTCAGCCAGATTGACAGATTCCAGAGAGGGCTCGACCACGGCAACCACGCAATCAATACTCGTCTCTATCCCACGGCCAAAGTGCTCGATTCCGGCCTCCATGTCGACGATGGCTATCTCCCCCTCGGCCAAGGCCAGCCTCTTGAGGAACTCCCGGCTGAGCACTCCTATCGGGCAGGCGCAGCCTTCCAGGGCCTGGTGGATTTTGCCGACAACCACCAGTCGGAGACTTTCCCGGCCGCACACATACTTCTTTGGCAAATCATCCACGCGGATGGTGTCCTGGGCGAGAGCGCTCGTCTTTTCGTTACCCTGGGCGCCTTCGGCGGGCCCACTGCGCAATGCCTGCCTGACATTTTTCCTGCCGCCGGCCAGCTCCATTAGCGGGCTCGGGCGGCAGTCGAGCCCCAGCATGCGGTAAAGTCCCGAATTCGACTCGTCAGAATCAATGACAATCATTTCGGAACCCCTGCGTAGGAACTCGTTCGCCAGAGCTGCCACAAGCGTGCTCTTCCCACTTCCGCCCTTGCCGCAGATCGAAATCTTCAACGCAAATCCTTTCCAGACATACCTATTCGTGTTCCAAAAACCGCGTACCGTGGTCAGTTGCATCCGCTAATGCTTCAAGTGGGCGCGAATGAACCTGAACTGCTTGATGCCGACTTTGAGCGCTTGGTAGATGAGCCACCGCTTATACTGAATCCGCCGAGCTTCCGTTCAATCTGCTTGCCGCCGCACTTTTCGCACTTTTCCGGCACCCCACGCTTGCCAATCACAAGCACCTCGACTTCGTGCCCGCAATCCTTACACCTGTACGTGTGAAGGGGCATGAACAGAATCTCCTTAATATTGTGCTAATCTGCTCTAAAGAGCTTGCGGACAGTAAACCTGACAAAAGCTTTCCAGTTTTGCATGCACAGCGCGAAGAATCCACCTACAATTCCAGCGCTGCCGGCGCCAACCGGGCAGCCTTGCTGCCCGCAAAACGGGCAGACGGCGAACATCGCATACAGCCCTGTAAAACCCAACCACCATCCGAAGAACCGTAACAGTTGGCCAAGAACCGTGGGCTTGCCGTGAAAC
>CAYWBA010000095.1:3743-9986 GCA_964455955.1 uncultured Planctomycetota bacterium
TTATCGCGGCAAGCGGCTTGGCGATTATGTGCTCGTGCGAGTGCGTTCCATTCACATGAATTGTCAGTTTCGTCTCGGTTGAAGGGCCTTGTTTTTTTTCGACTTTGCGCTCAGCAAGCTCGACCACGGCTGTTTCCGGCAATTGAAGCACGTGAATTACTCGGTGCTGCAACTGCTGGCTGGCATCGCCGCCGAGTTCTTTAACCATATCCTGCTGTTGCGGGTCTTGAATACTCAATTCTGCACAACCTCCTCGTTCACAACAGGCTGTCAATCTTGGGAGTTATCTGCGACTTGGGTACAGCCCCGATAATTTGCTCGACCGCTTCACCGCCTTTGAAAATCATCAGCGTCGGGATACCTCTTATGCCAAATGCGTTGGCTGTAGCGTTGGCGTTATTAACGTTTACCTTGCACACTTTCAGCTTCCCTGCATACTCTTGGGCTATTTCCGCGACGATAGGCCCGACGATGTGGCATGGGGCGCACCAGGGAGCCCAGAAGTCAACAAGTACAGGCTGCTCTGCTTCAATCACTTCCTGCTGGAAGTTGCTATCGTCAACATGTATCTCTATCTTGCTCTCGCCCTCATCTCCAGCTTTTGCGAGGAAATCCCGGCTGTAATCTGCGGTTGGTCCTAACAGCCTGTTGACTCCTGCTTTTTACCTCTATTTACTACAACTCGCCCAATAACTGAGACAAGCGTTCGTTTGCCTTCCTCATCTCCCGTGCTGCTTTTAAGAGACTATCGTAGACAGCGTCCTCTTTAAGCTCTTGAGCCTTATTTTCCCATCTGGTGAAATTTTCGTCGTCTTGTTTATTATGCTCAATCCAGGATGACAGGATAACCTTGAGTCTTCCTCTTTCATCTGTCGGAAACCTTTGAATAACCTCCTGAACTTTTGATATGATAACCTGCTCTGGGACCGCCCCGAGCAATTCGTCAACTTTTTCCCCGTTCGCGAAGAACATCTGCATGGGTATACTCACGACATTATATTTTCGTGCCATTTCTGTATTACTATCTACATTGACCTTGCAGAATTTGAAATTTTCATATTCCGCTGAAAGCCTGTCATATATTGGTGATACCATCTTGCACGGCCCGCACCAGGGTGCCCAGAAATCCACTTCAGTGGGCACATCCGATTTCAGAACTTCTTCCTCAAACGTTTGGTCAGTGACTTCTACCACTTTACTCATAATGCCTCCTTGTCTTTACTCTTTAATCCCCAGATAACGATCAACGTCCATTGCCGCCATACATCCTTGTCCCGCGGCCACGACTGCTTGTTTGTATTTGTGGTCACAAACGTCCCCACAGGCAAAGACACCATCTGTCGAGGTTCTCGTGCTTCCGGGCTGAACGATAATAAATCCCTTCTCATCGGTCTGGACAACATCTTTGAATACATCTGTTTTAGGCTCGTGCCCTATAGCAACGAAAACACCTTCGCATTCCAGCTCAAATGTCTTGCCCGACTCCGCATTCTTCAATTTTACTCCGGTAACAAGGTCGTTCCCCAGTATTTCCTTCACGACCCATGGTATCAACCATTCGATTTTGGAATTCTTTTTGGCTTTCTCCACCTCGACGGCGTCGGCCCGAAGGTAATCACGCCTGTGAACGATAGTCACTTTTGACGCAAACTTGGTAAGAAATACGGCATCTTCCATGGCAGCATTTCCACCACCTACTACGATCACTTTCTTGTCCTTATAGAAAAATCCGTCACACGTAGCACACCCCGAAACGCCCTTACCGTAAAATTTTTTCTCCGACGGTATCGGCAAACGCCTTGCTTGGGCGCCCGTAGCAATTATCAGGGCTTGGGCCTCTGTGGTTTTATCTCCCGCTTTTACCTTGAAGACATCGCCATCTTTTACAACTTGCTCCACCATCGCGGAATTAAAACGAGCCCCGAATTTCTCCGCCTGCTTATGAATTCTTTCCATCAACTCCATCCCAGAGAGTGCCTCGGGGAAACCCGGATAGTTTTCCACTTCGGCCGAAACCGTAAGCTGTCCTCCCGGAGCAGGCCCCTCAAATATTATTGGAGCCAGACCCGCGCGGGCGGAGTAAATACCGGCTGTCAATCCGGCCGGACCTGAGCCGGCTATGACCACTTTTTGCATATCATTCCCCTATCCCGGCAGCGGATAATTTCGATTCGTCCTTGTTTGAAATAAGCACAACATACGTTGGCAAACCGATTACACTAAAATAGCCGGGCACCAACTTGCCCGGAAGTCTATGTACCGCACCCAATTTTTTGAATAGATTGTAGCGTAATGGGCAATCATTGTCAAACTGTTCTCAGCTTCTTTGCCTCGGTCGCCTTCGTGTGGTACTCGGCACTCACCGCCGCCGGGGTCTTGTAACCCAGGCGCTCCATTATCCACTCGCTGTTGTGCCGCTCGATGAACTCTCCTATGATCCGCGCCTCCTCCTCCATATTCTTGAACCCATGCAGATAACTGACCTTTACCAGATTGATTAGCCCGTGGCACATATCCTCGCTTTACTCGTCGAGGAGTGTCATTTGCTTGTGAGCAGGCTTCTTCTTGTCCGAATGCACAGCCTCCTCAGGACAAACCTTGACACACGTGCCGCAGTGCTCGCATTTCTCATTGTTGATGTTCGCCTTGTCATCCGCAATTTCAATCGCCCCCTGGGGGCATTCCATGGCACAAACACCACAGCCTACACACGCCTCTAAATCTACCCAGGGCATTCTCACCTCCTTCTTGACAAACTGTCTTTATCCTGCATTGGCACACAATTGCTGCTTCAAATTAGTTATATCTTCCAGGATGCCTTCAATGCATCCGCGGTCTTCAACGCAGCAGTCCCTCGGAATATCCTCAAGAGAGACATCCTTGAGATAACGCCCTTTGAAATACTCAGTCAGCGTTTTCGCCAGTTGACTGCCTCTGAGAGTTCCAAGTACCTCGAACTCGACAAAGCGCAGTTCCCCGTCGGAGTCACTCAAGGAGTATCGTATGTTGTCAGAGCAATAGTTGTTTGCTCTCACGGTTCGACCTCCTTATTTTTAACTGTATTATTTTGTCGATTGTACTTCTTGAGCGAGGAGTTTCTTCAAGCGTTCGAGCGTTACTGGATAGGGTTCCATAGCAATCCCCATGAAGTCGGAGAACTCAAGTATCTTCTCTGGCGACTTCTCTGACACTTCCTCAAACATGTTAAAAGGGTCCAGGAGGATAGCCTTGTCGTTCACGGGGAAAGTCTCGTTAGCCATGCCCTTGTCGAAGTCTTTGAAAATGAGCTTCCAGTACTCGAACCAGCCCGGGGTAAGCCAGTAGACTTTTTGCCCTTCTGCTATAGCTTCTCTCTCCTCGGCTGAGGCCAGCATGTCAATACAGTTCTTCGCGCGCAGCCTCGAGAGGTTCCCGCCGTGTTCGCGCAGCAGCCAGTCTACATCTCCTGAAGGGTCGCGCGGGTCCAGGTAACACCTTTCACCGTAGACAACTATTACTTTTCCACAGCTCTCCTTCGCTTTGAAGAGCTGGTTGAGAAGCTGTTTCTTGAGTTCAGGCTGCCACTCGTGCAGGCCGGGAGCTGTAAACGATAGCATATCGGGATTGAGAAACCCCTCCTGCTTCAGTTGGGTTAGCTCCCGCCGCATCGTGCCGCAAGAAACAATGGCAACCCCTTCGAAAGAAACTGTATCTGACATAAACCTGCTCCCTCTGTTCCCACATGGAAATATAGTTCAAATTGCGTACTTACTCTGTTTCGGGCAGACTTTAGCCTCTCTCAATAACTACGACCAGAGTCATGAAATCTATCTTCCGTATGAAACCTTTGACTGCTCGATGCCGGCCGTACAAGTCGCTTACACTTAGTATCTCATGTTTGTGTTCAATCGCCGTGACTTCTGTGAGAAATGGCTCCTCACCTTTAGGCTTTCCAGGTTCAGCTACATAGACTGTTGCCAGACGCATTTGCTGTTATGCCTTTCCTCTGCGCGGGGCGCAGAAACCTGTTGTTAGCATCACCTGCTTGTGCTCGATCAATCTGCATCCTGCCTTCTCGAAACCAGCTCGTCTCATCATGCTAATGACTTCCCGGCAAGTATAATACTTCTCGTCCCAAAGCTCTTCCGCGAGCGAGCGGAGAGGAAAATCCACTACGAGAATCTCGCCCCCTGGACGCAAAACCCGGTGCGCTTCCCTGAGAACCGCTACAGGTGCACGCATCTCATGCAGAGACCACATCATAATCACTGCGTCAATCGAACCACCCGACAGGAAACCCAGTGACCTGGCATCCGTCTTTATACACTGAGGATTTTGTTTGACAGAATCTCCCTTTTTGCGGCGGCGAAGCGGAAACCTTTCGGAAGAAACATCAACACCGATGACTTGCTGTGCGTACGTTTGGGCAAGGAACTCAACAAATTCACAGTCGCCGCAGCCGATATCGAGCACGCGGTGGGCAAGCTGCAACTCCCGGCCGATTCTGCGATAAAGCCGAGGCTCTATTCTATCGTAGAAGTCATCAGGCAATCTCTTTTTCATGAGACAACTTCCTTCCCAGAACCTGGGTTCCCAACACTGGGTCACGTTTTACCGCTTACCGAGTTTTACCTGAGTCCTATCGAATCATTATTTTGCCCGCGGGTGCTACCCGTCCCAGAGTCTGGGTTCCCAATACTGGGTCACGTTTTACCGCTTACCGAGTTTTACCTGAGTCCTGTCGAACCATTATTTTGCCCGCGGGTGCTACCCGCCTTCGCCGTCCTTTGCGCCACCGAATAGAAGCGGGCTTAGAGTTCAATCATCGCAAGGTCTCTTCTCACAAGGCTCATCCCGCCCGCAGCATGTACTGTCGCGTCCGCAACGAGGTGCCCTTGAGCCGCGGCCATAATCCGTCTCGTAAAAGCCGCTGCCCTTGAAAATTACGGCAGCACCCCGGCCTATGAGCCGGCGAACAGGTCCGGCGCATTCCGGGCACTTCTTTATAGGAGCATCTTTCATATTCTGGAACTTCTCGAACCGATGCCCGCACTTCTTACATTCATATTCGTAAGTGGGCATATATCGTGCCTCGATCAAAAAGAACTCTCTCAAGAACGCTATTGGCGTTTACCAAATATCTTGCTGCCTATTCTTATGAGGTTGGCTCCCTCCTCTATTGCAGCCTTGTAACTGTTGCTCATGCCCATGGACAGCGTGCGCATCTCGACTCCGGGGATATTCGTTTTGGCGAGCTTGTCGAAAGCTTCCTTTGTGGCGCGGAAGTATGGTCTGGCATCTTCCGGGTCACCGAACCGCGGGCCCATCGTCATAAGGCCCTGCACGCGAAGGTTGGCCAGAATGCTTATCTCCCGTACAAGGTCATCCAGTTGCTCTGGAAACACACCGGACTTGCTGGCCTCCCTACCACTGTTTACTTCGATAAGGACAGGCATGACCTTGTGCATAGCTACACAATGTCGGTTCAGTGCTTCGGCGAGACGCACCGAATCAATTGTTTCTACCATGTCAAACAGTACGGCAACTTTTTTCGCCTTGTTTGTCTGAAGGTGACCTATGAAGTGCCAGCGAACCATCTTGCCCGTAGCAAGAAGCATACGCTCGGCCTCCTGAACATAGTTATGGCCTATTACCTTGACGCCCGCCCGAATCGCAGCAGATATCTCCTCCGCCGACCGCGATTTGGCGGCAGCAACAAGAGTCACCTCCGCTGGAATGCTCTGAAAAATGGCAGATACCGCCTCCGATATTGCCTGTGTACCCGTGACGCGCATCTATGATACCCCTACACTCTGCACCGTTTTTCCTTGGGCTAAGAGCTTCTTTATGAGATGATAGGGTAGTCCGAGTACCAGCCTGTCCCTGCCGATACCTCCGAATTCCCTCGAGTCATCGCAGCCGAAAGACAGCACCACATCACCTGAAAGATAACAGCCCGCGGCAACATTACCGCAAACTGAAAGAACCGAAGAGAGGCTGCTTACAAGATTATATCCGTCAAACGCTGTTTGCCAGAGCTTGAGAAACTTCATCGCCGTGGGCGGCTGGCAATATGAGATTATCAGGTCAGGGACTTCACCTGTATTCAATCCTATCGCTACCAGAGATTGCTCGAATAGAGGCACCTGCGAAATGAGCTTCCCGGCTGCTGCTCGTCCCAGCCCGCGCCGTCTCATCAGCTCCCCGAGGATTGTGTTTCTCTGTGCCTCGTTCCTTTCCCACCCGAAAACATAGTTCGCACCC
>CAYWBA010000096.1:0-3418 GCA_964455955.1 uncultured Planctomycetota bacterium
CCCAGTAATAGCCAGTTATGGAATCGTCTCCGCCGGAGCTGGCGGTGCCGTCAAACGAAACGGTGAAGGGCGCCGGTCCGGTGGTGGGGCCAGCCACATTTATCACGGGGGTCGGCGCGGTGTTGCCCGGGTCACTTGCGACAGTGACCTTGTAGTACGCAACGCTGGCTGGACCAAGCTGGTTGTAAACTGTCAGCGCCACCGTGTAGGCGCCGGGGCTGGTGAATGTATGAGTCGTTATCCCGCCTGAGCCCTGCTCTCCGTCGCCAAAATCCCACTCGTAGGCATATATGCCGCCGGCTGCGGAGAACGAGCCGGTGCTGTCAAAAATCACCGTATAGGGCGCGGTCCCCGAGTTCCCGGTAGCTTTAACCACAGCCACAGTAAGGGGGGAGTCGTCATCTTTAGAGCTTGAATCGCTCAGGCTGCATCCCACGCTCAGCGTTAGAAAAGCAACACAGAAAAGAAGTCCGGCTATCTTGGTAACAGTCATGCTGATTCCCCCTCGATAAGCCATTCGACTCTACATATCTTACCGAAGTATACGCTTCCCTGCAAGCATACACTCGCGTAACTGAAAAACATCCAGGGTGACAAACAAACACCCCTAAATAATTAAGACGCAATCCGGGTGCGATATCCAAACAACAAAACCTCTGATTAAAGGTTTCAGGGAGTTGCGAACCGGATAGCATGCACGGGGCTGCGCTGCGTTTCGTCTTGACAGCAAGGCGCCACGCCAATACAATACGGCCTCTCAAGCTCCACACTGCTGACGGAGAGCGGGTAGCACCCGCGGGCAAGATAACTGCTCGAAATGCAACAGGGGAAATGGACAGTACCCCGAAAAACAATGCCGTCTTGGGAACCCAGGCTCTGGGGCGGGTAGCACCCGCGGGCAAGGCTAATGATACGGAGGGCCTCAGTAGAACATGGCGAAACATGCAGAGGCGGGCAATAATCGGAGCGAAACGTCTCCCCTGCGCATCAGAGAACACCCCATCATTGAATTCCCCAGGAGGCGCAGGGTGAAGTTCCTCTTCGACGGAAAAGAGCTTGAAGGCCTCGAAGGCGAAATGATTGCATCCGCGCTTATGGCGAACAATATCAAGGTCTTCCGCCACTCAAAGAAACTAACCAGGCCGCGGGGTTTTTTCTGCGCCATAGGGCGGTGCGCATCCTGCAACATGGTGGTTGACGGCGTGCCCAACATACGCGTCTGTGTCACTCCCCTGAAGGAAGGCATGAGAATCGAGCCCCAGAAAGGCAGGGGGGTGCTGCAGCCATGAGACGCGGGATTGTAGTAATAGGCGGCGGACCTGCGGGGATGTCGGCCGCAATCACATCTGCCGAAATGGGCGCGAAAGTGACTGTCTGCGAGGACAAGGGGGTACTTGGCGGGCAGCTTATCAAGCAGACCCACTCCTTCTTCGGCTCGCAGGACCACTACGCCGGGACGCGCGGAATTGACATCGCCCGCATACTGACAGACAAGATTGACAAACTCGGCATTGAAACCTGGACAGATACTGTTGTTACCGGCATCCACGACGGGAATACGGTCGCCCTGACCCGCGGCGGGAAATACTGCGAAATCGAAGCTGACCGCATAATTGTCGCCACCGGCGCATTCGAGAACATGCTCCCCTTCCCCAACTCCGACATGCCCGGCGTCTACGGCGCGGGAGGCGTGCAGACCCTGATGAATGTCGAAGGCGTCCTGCCCGGCAAGAACGTTGTCATGGTCGGCGCGGGGAACATCGGCATTATTGTTTCCTACCAGCTTGTCCAGGCGGGCGCAAACGTGGTATGCGTTGTCGAAGCCATGGACCACGTCGGGGGCTACGAGGTACACGCGGCGAAACTGCAGAGAATGCAGGTCCCGATACTTACCTCTCACACCGTGGTCCGCGTTGACGGCAATGACTGCGTGGAGTCGGCCACAATTGCGAAGGTGGAAAACTTCAAGCCAATCCCCGGGACCGGGTTTTCCGTGGATTGCGATACAGTATGCATTGCCGTAGGGCTAACACCGCTTACAGAACTCCTCGCCCTTGCAGGCTGCGAAACGCACTATGTGGCGCAGCTCGGCGGGATAGTCGCCTGGCACAATGAAGACATGCAGACAAGCCTGCCGCATATTTACGTGGCAGGCGACACCTCGGGGATAGAAGAGGCATCCACCGCAATGGTGGAGGGCCGCATTGCAGGCGCACACGCGGCAATGACGCTCGGCTCCGACAAAGAGGCTGCGGATAATCTCCTGACGGACAACAAGCGCCAGCTCGGGCAGCTTCGAGGCGGGCCTTTTGGCGAGAAGGCTTCCTCCGGCAAGGCCGAGCTTTGGGGCATACCGTTTGAGAGGAAAAAGGATTTCGCGCCGGCAGAGCCGCCGCAAAGCTTCGAGGCCGGTGCGCGAGCCGTGGTGGAATGCTACCAGAACATTCCCTGCAACCCGTGCGTTACTTCCTGCCCCTCGGGTGCTATTACAATGGGTGAGGACATAAACGAAATCCCGGAGCTGGACCCCGAGAAGTGCACCGGGTGCGCAAAGTGTGTTGCATCATGCCCCGGCCTTGCAATATTTCTCGTAAACCGCGACTACGGCGACGGCAAGGTGGAAGTCGGCATACCTTACGAGCTTACCCCGCGCCCGCGAAAAGGCGACCCCGTACTTGCCCTGGGGCGCTTGGGCGAAGTGCTCTGCGAGTCCGAGGTTACAAGGGTTCTTGCACCAAAGGCGTTCGACAGGACTGCTGTGGTCTTTATCGCAGTGCCGCAAGAGCACGCGGACAGCGCGCGCTTCTTCGTGGCACCGCAGAAGGCTGCACCGCCGTTTGCCAGGAAAAATCCCCGCACGGGCGAAACGGATATTGTCATCTGCCGGTGCGAAGATGTCTACCTCTCAGAGGTGGAAGAGCTTTTTGAGCGGGGGTACCACTCGTTCGATGAGCTCAAGCGGATTCTACGCTGCGGCATGGGGCCGTGCCAGGGCAAGACTTGCCAGAGGCTGATACTCGGCGTCCTGAGCCGGAAGCTCAGCAAGCCTGTAAGCGAAATCAAGCCTCAGACCACGCGCAGCCCGGTAAGGCCGACCAATATCGGGGTCTTCGCCGACTCCGACGCCCAGTGGAATCCGGACGACTGGCCTGAGAAAAGAGGCCCTTAGAAAATGCGAAAGACAGCAGACGTAGTAGTAATCGGCGGCGGTGTTGTAGGCATCTCGACCGCATACCACATTGCCAGGCAGGGAATGACCAGCGTGGTGGTTCTCGAGCGGGACTTCCTCGCCTCGGGGGCGACAGGGCGCTGCGGCGGCGGCATGCGGCAGCAATGGTCTACGGAAACCAATATCCTGCTGGCCAAGCACTCTGTCGCGGAGTTTGCCAACTTCAAGGAAGAGATGGGCCAGGACATC
>CAYWBA010000096.1:3428-9972 GCA_964455955.1 uncultured Planctomycetota bacterium
CTGCCTTCAACGACCAGATGCTCGAGGAGCTGAAAACCAACGTCGCGCTACAGAACTCACTGGGCGTCAACACCCGCATAGTAACGCCGCAGGAGATTAAGGATATTTCTCCAATACTAAACACCTCCGACGTGATTGGCGGCTCATTCGGCCCGACAGACGGGGTTGCAAACCCGTTCCTCGCGGTCAAAGGATATGCTGAGGGCGCACGGGACCTGGGCGTGGAAGTCAACATAAGAACACAAGTCACAGGCATCGAGCAGGCCGGCAACCGCGTAACAAAAGTCAAGACTGACCGGGGCGACATTGAAGCCGGCTGGGTGCTGAACGCGGCCGGGGCCTGGGCGGGACAGGTAGGCAAGATGGCCGGCGTGGACCTGCCGGTCGAGCCTTACAGGCACCAGATACTGGTGACCGAGCCGGTTGATGTGATTCTGCCGTGCATGGTTATTGACCTTCTCCACAACATCTACTTCAGCCAGGCCGAAGAGGGCTCGTTTATCGGGGGGCAGACCGACAAGGGCGAGCCTTCGAGCTTCAATATCGCCAATAACTCCCGCTTCCTTGTGGAGATGTGCCGCAAGCTGGCCTACCACGCGCCGGTACTTCGCAACGTCAAGGTCGTCCGCCAGTGGGCCGGTCTGTACACAATGACCCCGGACGCGCAGCCGATACTTGGCAGGATTCCGCCTTACGACAACTTCGTCTGCGCAATAGGTTTTTCCGGCCACGGGTTCATGCTTGCACCCTCGACCGCCAAGCTGATTTCAGAATTGGTATGCCTTGGAGAAACGAAGCTTGCAGATATAGGGCCGATGTCTATCAGCAGATTCAAAGAAGGCAAAGAAATAACACGAGAGAAAAACGTCGTTTAGCGCGGGTGGTCTGTGGCAGTTAGTCTTCAGCTACAGCGACCTTTTCTTCAGCTTCCTCTTCTCCAGATGGCTCCCTGCCAGTTTTCGCTTCGCCTGCCTTGGCCGCTTTAGCTGATTTTCTGCCGCGTTTCTTGGTGCGGGACTTCTTCTTGCCGGAGACTTCTTCGATAAGCTCTTTTACCTTGGTGGCTTTTCCGACGCGGCCGCGCAGGTAGTACAGCTTCGCCCTGCGGACCTTGCCACGCCTGCGGACCTTGACCTCCGTTATCACCGATGAGTGAAGCGGGAAGACGCGCTCCACGCCCTCGCCTGCGACTATGCGCCTCACAGTGAAAGTCTCGCGTGTGCCGCTTCCTTTTCGACTGATAACAGTGCCCGTGAAGACCTGGATGCGCTCGCGGTCGCCTTCCCTGATCCTGATATGCTCATCGACAGTGTCGCCGATTCTGAAGGCGCCGACTCCTTTTTTCAAGTATTCCTTCTCAACATCTGAGATTGTGGAACCCATGAGTAATATCTCCCGGATTGGTGAGCGCAGAGTATAGCAGCAAGCCAGCGTTCGTGTCAAGCGTTGCTTGGATTTTTAGCCTGTTTTTTCCGCACCATTCAGGAATCTTCTGGCGGTTTGACCTATTCTCTTAGCAGGTCGGGGCGGCGCTTGCGGGTGCGCTCGAGTGCCTGTTCTTTGCGCCATTTCGCAATTTCGCCGTGGTGGCCGGAAAGGAGAACATCAGGCACTTTCATCCCGCGGAACTCCGGCGGGCGGGTGTACTGGGGGTACTCGATAACTCCCTCGCTGAAAGATTCTTCCGCTGTCGAGTTCTCGTTGCCAAGAACTCCCGGTATCTCCCTAGCAACGGTGTCAATTATTATCATTGCAGGTATCTCGCCGCCTGTAGTCACATAGTCTCCGACTGATATTTCATCTACAGGCAGCCCGGTGCGTATCCGCTCGTCAAACCCCTCATAGTGCCCGCAGATAAGAAGCAGTTTTTCTTTAGCTGCAAGTTCTGATGTGATTGACTGCGAGTACTTCCGGCCCTGAGGCGTCAGAAGAACCAGATGCCAGCCTGCGTCCCCGGCGGTAATATGCCCGACTGCCGCAAACACCGGCTCGGGCCGCAGCACCATCCCTGCCCCGCCGCCGTACGGCCTGTCATCCACTGTACGGCGTCCCAGAGCCTGGGCTCCCAAGTCGGCCTTGTTTTTTGGGGTACTGTCCATTTCCCCTGTTGCATTTCGAGGGGTTGCCTCGCCCGCGGGTGCTACCCGTCCCAGAGCCTGGGCTGGCACCGCGGGGCCTGGTTTCCCCGCTTTCATTGTCGGTGCCGGGCCATTTCGAACGGTTTTCTTGGAAGCCGAAGCTTTCGGCCCCAGACCCCAGTCCCGGAGGTCAAAGAGCTCCACAGTCACGAGCTTGCGCTCGATGGCGAGCTTGAGAATAGACTCTTTCAGCACAGCATCGAACATCCGGGGAAAGAGGGTAAGGACTGCAATATGCAACTCAACCTCCCGGCGCCGGCTCCGGACCTATGCTCCGGCAACGCTTTCAAGAAGCTCAAGCGCCCGCTGCTCCTGGGCCAGAATCTCGGCTACCAGTTCCGAGGCTTTCTTGCGCTCTGAGGCCAGGTTCTTGAGTGCTTTAGCGCGCAGTTGGGGGTCGTCGGAGTCCAGTCTGACCTCTCTTGGCGACCAGCATTCGGAATTTGAAGGATGCACCCAGCGAAGTTTGCCAAGGAGGTCGCAGGCCACGTAGTAATGAGCAGCCGCATCCGAAATCACGAAGTTGTCTTGACCTCCAAACTGCTTTGCAGCCTTGCTCAGGAAATCAAAGGCTGCTTTTCGCGACCGCGCCAAAAGCCCCAGAGGGAAGCAGTTCCACTCGCCGTACTTAAACAGTTCAACGCGGGAAAGCTCCTGAAGAGCTTTCTGAAGTTCCTGCTCGCTGTCCGCTTCATGGTAAGCTTTCAGCTTGCTGCGGTAGAGCTTCAGGAGCTTGTCTATCTTCCGAGGCGAATAAGCGCTGTAATCGGCCGGAATTTCCTCGCTCAAGCTGTCGGCGAGTGCCTCATAAGCTGCGAAACCGCTGTGGAACCGCACTCCGGAATACTCTATCCATTCTGTATGCAGCATCCTTGACGCCCTGCGCAGCGATTCGAGGTATATCTCGCGCAGGTCCTGCCTCCCGTTCTGTCCCTGAAGCACAAAGAGCACTCTTGAAGCATATCCCGGGCCGTCGCCAGGCGCCTCCAGCGTGACACACTCCTCCACCCAGCGGTCAAGGAATTCTTCCCGGGTATATGAGTTGTCTTCCTCGCTGCAGGAGCGCACGGTCAGCAAGTCCTTCTCATCGTCGTATCCTGTCAGCAGGTCCCAGTCGGTGGGCGGGTCGGGTTTGTTGCTCCAGAAGCCGACAAGTGGAATCCCGCCGGCAGCGAGCGCGTCTTTCGCCCTCTCAAGGGACTCACCGGCGGGCTGGTCGTAAGTATAGGAGTAATCGTAGCCGAGGCGCGAACACGCCACGCGAAGCGGGTTTTCCGAGCAGACGAACGCGCCCTCGTGCAAGGCTTCTGTAGAAAAGAAGAAGCGGAAGCAATCGCCGCTTATTCCGGCAAGGAAAGCCTCGGAGAGGTTCTCACCCCCGGCTTCAAGCGCGGTCCTAAGCCCGGCCAGGTAACCCCACTCCTTGGGTGGTACTTTCTCAAGCCTGAATCTGCGCGGTCGTCCTGCTGACATGATTTCCCCCTCTAATACTCGATGCCCTTGCGGGCCTCGATTCCCTTTGTGAAAGGATGCTTCGTTTCCTTGAACTCCGTAACCGTATCAGCCATTCCGACCAGCTCGGCCGGCGCGTTCCTCCCGGTTACAATAACATCAAGGCCCCCCCGCCGGCGGCGCAGCAGCTCTATTACTTCCTCTCCCGTCAGCAAGCCGCAGTCAATAGCATTGATAATCTCGTCAAGCACCACAAGACCGTAGTCCTGGCCCAGGAGCGCCTCTTCAGCCTCCTTCAGCCCCTCCCGGGCTGCCCTCAGGTCTTCTTCCGAAGGGCCTTTCTTAGGGTCAACAAAGCCTGCCCCAACCCTGCGGATATCCATATCCGGCTGGAGGATGCGCACCGACTCGTGCTCCCCGGAGCCCCAGGGCCCCTTGATAAACTGGAGCACCAGGACTTTCCGGCCATGCCCGAGAGCCCTCATGGCCGCACCCAGCGCGGCGGTGGTCTTGCCCTTGCCATCGCCTGTGTTGACTATCAGCAAGCCGGCCCTGTTACTCATACGAATGAAAAACCCCTGCCGAACCTACTACCCCGTCACTATTGAAATTGTACGTTCCTGTTTACGTCTTGACTCACAAAACTTCCGGAATGCAGGTAGCGCCCAGTCTTGTTGCCGGGTTCAACCTGGTGGCAAGCCACTACTTCTGCGCCTTTTTTAATTCCTCTGCAAATGACTTCGCGCGCCCGGCCTCAGGCGAATCCGGATACTCCTTCACCAGCTTCTCCCATGCCTCTATCGCTTTCTCATTCTTCCCTGCGGCGTAGTAAGCGTGCCCCATTTTGAAAAGCGCGTCAGGTACAAGCTCGCTCTTCGGGTACTTTTCCACAAGCTTGCGAAGCTTTTTAAGAGCCGCGTCCGCGTCCGGCGGCCTGCCGGAAAGGTCCATTTTGGCTTCGTGAAGAAGTATATCATCCCCGAAGCCCTTCGCATCTTTTTGGTCGTACTTGCGGACCTTCGCGAAGTTTTCTTTACCCTTGCTGACAAGCCCGCCCTCGAGCTGGAGCTTACCGAGGTGGAATGCCACTTCTACAAGGAACCCCTTTTCGTTTTCAGGGTCTTTGTCCACGATTTTTTGGAAAAGCGCCATGGCAAGCTCCAGGGCGCCGCGTACGATATAGACCTTCGCCAGCTTAAGATTGGCCTCAAGGTCTTCCGGGTCCTTGTTCCTCAGGATTTCCCGTGCTTCCTTTTCAATCTTTACAGACTCGTAAATCTCCTTGACCTTCTTGGCAAACGGCCCGGGGTCTTCGTAGCCAACAATCTGAGTAAGCTTTTTCTGTTCAGCAGTTATGAAAAGAGTCTGCGGTATGGCATTTATTGCAAAACGCCCGGCTGTAGCCTTGTCCTTGTCGCGGTCAACCTTCAGGCAGACAAACTTCTTTGAAAGCTCTCTTACCGCAGGCTGTTCGATAGAGTTCTTCTCAAAATCCGCGCACATCTTGGAGCCGGCCTTATAGAAGAATATCATTATCATAAGGTCACCTTTGCGGGCCTTCTCCAACGCCTTGTCGAAATTGGGCTCCCACTGAATGCCCCCGGGTGCGGGTTCCGGGGGCTTCTCGCCCTCCTGCGCAAAAACCCGGCTCACAGCCAGCAGGATAGACGCGGCGCAAATCAAGCAAACCAGTCTACGCATGTTCTCTCCTTCTCTTTCTTGTGACACTCTATTTTAGGCCGCCATCCGTTCTTTTCAACTATTTTCTATTTGTGTCTGAAGAACCCAAGCCCCTCCGGTGTCTAAATAAGTAAGGATGCATAAACAATCAAGCTGTTAGGAGGGATACAAGATGCGCAAGTTGCTGCTGCTCGCCGTGGCCGTGGTTATCCTGCCCGCCGTGGCAAACGGGGATATCGTGGTTCTCAAGGACGGCTCTCAAATAGAAGGCATTGTAACAGACCAGGGCGAAAGCCTTCTTGTGAAGCTTGATAAGGGCCACATAGTCATCCCAAAGAGGATGGTGGACCGTATCGTAGTATGCGAAACGCCGCGGCAGAAATACGAAAGAATGCTGGCCGAAACTGAGAAGACAGACACAGAAGCCCTCAAGAAGCTGCAAAACTGGTGCGGCGAAAACGGGCTCAAGGAGGAAGCAAAACAGCTCGCGCTCAAAATAGGCGAGCTTGTCCTCCAAAAGCGGGCCGCATCCCTGGACACGAATAAGGCGGCGGAAGTATTCGATTTCGCGCTCTGGTGCCGCCGCAGCGGGTACCAGGCCAGCATAGTCGAGTCATACCTGTGGAAAGTTCTGGAACTTGACCCGGACCATGCCGCGGCAAGGGCCATGCTCGGGCACGTCAAGTTCCGCGGGCAATGGCTCAAGAAAGACCAGATAGAAGAGATTCATCTCAAGGAGCAAGAGCAGGAAATGCGCTCCAAAGGCATGGTCAACTACAAAGGCCAGTGGCTCAAGCCGGACGCGGCCGAATACCTCAAAAAGCTGGAAGAGATCCAAAAGCAGCGCGAAGACCTGCAGCAGCAGCGCAGCCAGGTTGAAGAACAGGCCAGGAAACTTGAAGCCTCCCGCCGTGAACTCGAAGAACTGCGGCAGGAGTTGGATTCACAGAGAAGTAGGCTCCAGAGGCGGGAAGATACTCTCAACCGCACTGCGCAGAGCCAGGCAATTCTTGCCATACGGCTGCAACTCAAACGGCAGGACATTGACAAGCTGCAAGGTAAGCTTGACAAGCTCAAGAATGAACTCGAACTCGAGAGAGCGGCCCTGCGCGCCGAACGAGCCGCAATCGAAAGAGAAAAGCAGCAACCTGAAAAAAATCAGCCGGGTGCCGGGCGCAAGTAAGAGCCTGTAACAGAATGAACTGTGAGGCGCGCTACGGCGAGGGGCGAGCAGGGCAAGGAGCGAGGAGAAGGCATGTTGGGGAACATGGCGA
>CAYWBA010000097.1:0-741 GCA_964455955.1 uncultured Planctomycetota bacterium
GTTTTTTGACTTGCGTCAACGGAACTTACGGGAAATTTGCAGCATCTCTCTGGAAAATAAGCTCTTACGCAAAGAGGATTTTGGGGCGTTCTTGCGTAAGTGGGTGTTGGGGCCAGTGAACATTTGTAAATTTCGCCCGACTGTGCGGGTTGCCTGCCCAGGGCGGGAGGCAAACTACCTGTATCACCTGAATACTTCTAAGAATCCTGCCCTTTCAGCGCTATCAGTGAAAAAGTGTTGTTCTCTGTATCAAAGAAGAGGAGTCTGTTTTGAAGAACCTTGCCCTTGCCGGTAATCAGCTTGACGACTTCCTGCACCTCGAGTGCAGCCGCGAGTGCGGGGGTTGCGGAAAGGTTCCCGAGCTCTCTTTCAACGCCAGCCTCCGGTATACTTGCCGAGTGATAAAGGGCTTTCCACCCGAGGTCGCCGGGCATTATGGTAGTAACATATCCCACGAACCCGGCGACTGCTGCGGAGACAAGCGGGACGCCAGCCTGCGCGGTCGCGGCCTGCAATGTGAGTCTGGCGGGAATGCTGTCAAGCCCATCCACAGCAACTTGGGCTCCTGCAAGCAAGTCACCTGCATTTTCCGGACCGAGCAGTTGCGTGCACGCTTCCACCTCAATAGTGGAATTGACTTCTTTGACGCGCCGCGCCGTTTCCTGCGCCTTGTTTCTGCCCAGCAATCGCTCCGTTTCAACAATCTGGCGGTTAAGGTTGTCCTCGGTGAATGTGTCAGGG
>CAYWBA010000097.1:751-9921 GCA_964455955.1 uncultured Planctomycetota bacterium
ACGCCCACGCGTGCGAGGAGCTCCGCCGCCAGGCCGCCAAGCCCGCCGGCACCGACGACGACCGCGCAGGACTCGAGCAGCTTCACCTGTCCTGCAGTCCCTATGCTGCCTATGTTGCGCTGGTAGCGCAAGGGGATTACCCCAGCCTTCAGAGCCGTGATTTCCACCTGTTTCCGGGAGATGCCGGTTTCTCGAGAGAGTTTCTCCACCGCTGCGAGTGGCAATCCCCGGAAAACGGAGCCGTTGGGCGCTGTTACCTGTTGCGCCTCTTTCTCAATCAATCGCAGCAAGTCATCCAAGTTTCAACTCCTCAGTATCTCAGGTCCGCGTCCTACCCGCCGGCAACCGGAAAGAGGATAAGAACCAGGTCTCCATCAGTTAGGATAGAACTGTCGTGCAATCCGACACCGTCGCGCACAACAAGAACGCGCCTGGGACCCGTTGCGGGCTTCAGCAATTCTTCAAGCTTACCACCATATTCTCTCGACAACCGGGCAGTTAGGTCGCCGACAGTCTGCCCGTCCTGCAATTTGACAGATTCCCGAGACTTCCCCGTCATATTCACGAAGCCGCCGAAGTATTTGACAGTCACAGATATCATTGCGATGCTATCACTTGATCCAATGTTTCCCATATGGACTTTGCCCACAATCACCTGGCGCGGATTATCCCAGGATAGCCTTCAAGTCCTCCTCCGGCGTACTGACTGGCATGATATTGAACTTCTCAACCAGGACGTTAAGCAGCGCTGGCGTCAGGCTGTTTCCCGCACACTCCTCGCACAGTGCAGCCCTCGCCCTTCGCGGTCTGTTCACACTGGTAACAGAACATGTTCACCGCCGCCTCCTTTTCAGGTTAGTTTCCTTCATAAGGTTCGAACTGGTCCTTTTCGGCGCCGCAGACGGGACAGACCCAGTCATCGGGAAGGTTCTCGAACGGGGTGCCGGGAGGCACATCTGCGTTCGGGTCGCCTTCCGCCGGGTCGTAGACCCAGCCGCAGACTTTGCAGACATATCGCTTCATTTTCCCGTTTTCCTTTCTTGCAGGTTCCTTGCGGGTTTCCTCGCCCCTGTAGGTGGGCGCGGCCTTCGGCACTCTGCCTTTCTTCTTCTCATGATAGTCGGTGTAAGTAAGCGGCCTGCCTTGCCGCAGGACTTCGCCGCCGACGAGGTCACCCACGAATATTGTGTGTGTGCCGACGTCAACCTGATTGATTACTTTCGCCTCAAGTGTTGAGAGAGCGTAATCAGTGACTATTGGACAGCCTGTGACGCCTATCTTGTGCTTAACTTGAGAGAGCTTGTCAACTTCCCTGCCCGACTTGAATCCAAAGGGGCCGATGAATTCCATCGGCACGGACTCGTCAAGAATAGAAACTGCGAAGACGCCACTGCTTGAAATGTACTCGTGGGTCAGGTTGCCCTTGTTAATGCAAACTGCGATTCGCGGCGGCTCCGCAGTGACCTGGATAACCGCGTTGGCTATCTGGCCGTTCAGTTTTTCGCCCAGGTGCGAGGTGACCACGTAGATTCCGTAGCTGATGGCGTAAAGCGCCTTGCGGTCGAATTCAGCTTCCATCGGCAGGTTCCCTCCCCAGGACAAATCCGGCTACCTGTTTGTCTTTTGCATGCGTTTGAAAACGTTGTCTGTGAAATTCACAAGCGCTTCGAAGCTTTGCTCTCCAGAGATGCGGTCAATCTCTTTCCCCTCAACGTCAGTGATTACAAATGTTGGCGTGCCTGTAACACCGTATTCATGAAAGAGCGAGATGTTGTCCGAACCCTTGAAAGGAATCAGGAGGAATTCCTTGAACCGCTTTTCGTGCTTCTTCTGGAATTCAGCTACCACAGGCTTCATCTTCTGGCAGTGCGGACAGGTTTCGCTGTAAAACTCGTAGAATATGGCTTCAACAGGTTTTGATGTTTCAATCGCGGAAGCGGAATCCCGGCTTGCCTTGCTTTCAAGCTCCCGCGCGGCACTTAACATTTCTTCGTGCTTTCGCGGCTCGTTCAGGCCAGACTCCTGCATGAACCGGATAATGCCATTCCTGTCAATAAGGAAGCTCCTCCTGTTTGCGACTCGCTCCTTCTCGTTGAAAGCTCCGTATTCCTTTGAGGTCTCCCTGTCCCAGTCGCTCAGGAGGTTAAAGGGCAGGTTCAGTTCCTCCTTGTACTTCTTCAAGCTGGCCCAGGAGTCAACGGATATGGCGAACACCTCGGTGTTGAGTTTTTGAAGCAGAGAGTAACTCTCCCTGTATTGAGTAAGTTCGCCAGTTCAGACCGGGGTAAACGCGAGGGGGAAGAAGACCAGGATTACGTTCTTCTTGCCCTCGAACGTTGAAAGGGAGACCCGCTGCTGGTCCTGGTTCTTGAGCCAGAAATCGGGCGCCTTCGCGCCGGCTTCGAGAGTCTTGTATTCCATCTTGCCCTCTCCTTTCATACCCGGTGAGGCGCAGCCTGCCGCGAAGAAGAGCAGGCATATTGACGCGACTGCGGCTGTGCGCATAACAACCTCTCCTTCCGTGATTGAGAAACGCCTTCTTTCTGTTATGTGACTGCCTTCAGCTTTTCCGCAATCCGCGTACCGAGCGAAAAGCACTGGCCCAATGCCTCACTGTCAGGCACGTACTTAGCTCTGAGCGGTTCTGCCACAAGTTCAACTTTCATCTGCGTGAGTATCTCGGCCAGTTGTTTGGCCGCCTCGCCGCTCCAGCCATACGACCCGAACACGGCGCCAACGAGGTTCTGGGGCTTCAAGCCCTTCAGGTAGGTCATCAGGTCGGCGACGGTGGGGAACATGTTGTTGTTCATGGTCGGGGAACCGACAATCAGCGCGCCCGCCTCAAGGACCTCTGTGGCCACATCGCTGCGGTGGCAGGACTTAAGCGGCATCATCCTGACGCCTGCCCCGCCCGCGGCAAGGCCCTCGCCTATTGCGCGTGCCATCCCGGCGGTGCTCTGCCACATCGTGTCGTAGGCCACAACAGCTTTTCTTGTTGGCTCTTGGGCGCACCATCTGGCGTAGCGCTCCACCATGGTGCCCACGTCCTTGCGCCAGATAGGGCCGTGGTCCGGCGCTATGACCCTGATGTCAAGGCCAAGCCCGCCGACCCTTTCCAGCAGCTTCGCGATAACGGAGGAGAGAGGCGTGAGGATGTTGGCAAAGTACTTCGCCGCCTCCTGTTCCATTACAGCGCTGTCAATCTCGTCGGCGAATCGCTCGCTTGTGGCAAGGTGCATCCCGAAGCCGTCCTGCGAGAACAGGACACCGTCCCCGGCCAGGTATGTGAACATGCTGTCGGGCCAGTGTACCATGCGGGTCTCGACGAAGGACAGGTTGAGATTGCCCAGGCTCAACAGCTCCTTCTCATTGACGGCGATTATTTCTCGGTCCATGCGGAAATGGTCGGAAAGCGCCTTGACGCCCATTGCGGAGGCGAAGACCTTCTCCGGCTTTATAGCGCGGATGGCTTCCGGCAGGCTGCCTGAATGGTCCATCTCCGCGTGGTTGGAGATTATGTAGTCAATCTTGCCGGGCGCAATCACCGAGCTTACGCGGGAGAGCATCTCCCCGATAAACGGTGCCTTGACCGTGTCAATCAGGGTCACCCTGTCTGCAAGGATAAGATACGCGTTGTAGGTCGTCCCGCGGCTTGTGCGGTAGCCGTGGAAGTCCCTGATGCCCCAATCAACAGCACCTACCCAGTAAACATGGTCCGTGACCTTGACCGCCTGACAGGTTTCGCTCATGGTTCACCTCTTACAGAAAACTCAAGTTGGGCCAGTGTATCACACCCCCGCTGGGCGGGTGAAATTCCCGGCTTCTTGACAGAGGATTGTTCTTAGCCCTTCCAGAGCCCGTGGATGTTGCAGTACTCGCGCACGATTCCGGCTTTCGCGGCATCAAAATCTTCGCAAAAGTGCGCATCAGGCGTGTTTCCGGGCTGCAAGAACTTGCGGACAGACTTCCCATCCCTGGTTATTATCTGAATCCACTCGATGTGATGCTTCTCTTCCATTGGGTGCTGCGTGCTTCCAACCATAACATGTGTCCCGGTGGCATCTGCGTTTATCACGGGGACGTGCTTCTCCAGACCCTCGTCGGTCGTTTTTTCCTCGAAGAGGTCCATATTCGCGCCGCAGCAGACAAGCGTTCCCTTGCCCTCGTGCAGCATCTCGACAATGTTGCCGCAGACCTTGCACTTGTAAACCTGATGTTTCTCTGTCATTTCTTTTCCTCTCAAATACGGCATTGTCTTTCAGAACTCTGCCCATTTCCCCTGTTGCGTGTCTCGCTGGCGGGTGCAACCCGCCGCTGCCTCGCTGCAGGGCGCAGCCTTGTTGCCGGCCACTTGGCCGGTGGCAAGCCACTACCAGTTTTCCGCCAGCAGTTCGAAGTATGCAGTCGGATGGTTGCACGCCGGGCAGGCTTCGGGCGCCCCGGTGCCCTCGTGCAGATACCCGCAGTTGCGGCACCGCCAGACGGCGGGCTCGGGCTTCTTGAATACAGTCCCCTCCTTGATATTTGCCAGAAGCCCGCGGTAGCGCTTCTCGTGCTGTTTCTCCGCCACGGCGATTGCCTCGAGTATGTTGGCAATATCCTCGAATCCCTCTTCCCGCGCGACGCCGGCGAATCCGGGGTACATCTGCGTCCACTCGTGGTTCTCGCCACCGGCCGCAGCCTCGAGATTCTCGGCGGTTGTACCGATAACTCCGGCAGGAAATGCAGCCTGTACCTCGACATCGCCTCCCTTGAGCAGCTTGAATAGCCGCTTGGCGTGCTCTTTCTCCTGGTTCGCAGTCTCCTCGAAAATGTCTCTTATCTGGTCGTAACCGTCCTTCTTCGCCTGGCTGGCGAAGTAATTATAGCGGTTGCGAGCCTGGGACTCCCCCGCAAATGCAGTGAGAAGATTCCTCTCCGTCTTCGACCCTTTCAACCCCATTACTTCCCCCCTTTCGTTAAGGTGTTGTTGGGACTGTCCCACTGATTAACTGTATACCCAAGTTCTTCAATTGTATGGCGGAGCTCGTCAACATCCAGATTTCTTTTGCCGGTGACAGTTGCTTTTCCCGCTTTGAGGTCAACCTCCGCCAATTCGACTCCCGCGCTCTCGCCAAGTGCGCGCCTGACACTCTCGGCGCAGTGGGAGCATGTCATCCCCTTGATTGAAAGAGTGACTGTCCGGGATGCCTCTCCGGATGGGGCGGGTAGCACCCGCTGGCGAGATAACTGCTTGAAATGCAACAGGGAAAATGGCCAGTACCCCCAAAGAGGATGCCGCCTTGCGAACCCAGGCTCTGGGGCGGGCGACCTGCGAAACGACGGGGCGAAAGCCACGGCCAGGACTGCAAGCAGGACGGCGGCGCTGATTGTCTTGACGGAACCGGGCAGCATCCATGACATGCTCTGTACTACCGGCGTGCTGCTTGCCACGTAGATATGGTCGAGGAGCAGGCCTGCGGCCAGCGCGGTCACCGCGACCGTGGCGAGGTAGGTGATGGCGGTGCGCCTGCCCATAATCTTCCAGATTGTCGCGATGGTGGCGGCGTTGGTTGCAGGCCCTGTCATAAGGAAGACCAGCGCCACGCCCGGCGATACGCCTTTTAAGATAAGCGCCGCCGCGACCGGCACTGATGCTGTGGCGCACACATAGACCGGGATGGCTACAAGCATCATGATGAGCATCGCGCCGATGCCGCCTCCCAGCATTTCTGCGAAGAAGTCGTTCGGCACGAGGGCGGTAATTGCGCCCGCTATCAGAAGCCCGATAACCAAGGGCTTCCCTATGTCGCGCGGGAGCGTCCCGAACCCGTAGCGCAGCACGCGGGCGACTTTGCCACCCTTCAATTCGCCGGAGCAGCACGCATCCTCGCAGCGTGGCGCGGCGGTTTCCATCTTCTCGCCCGAGGTGATAAGCGATACGAGCGAGCCGCCAAGCAGTCCGCTGACAAGTGCGACCAGGGGCCTGAACACGGCGAATATGGGGCCGAGCAGGCTCAACGTCACCAGAATGCTGTCCACGCCTGTCTGGGGGGTTGAGAGCAGGAAGGATGTTGTGGCGCCGCGGCTTGCCCCGTGCCTGCGAAGCGACGCGCTCACCGGGATTACCCCGCACGAGCACAGCGGCAGGGGCACGCCGAAGATTGATGCCTTCAGGACAGGCAGGAACCCTCCCTTGCCCAGGTGCCGCTCGATAGTCTCAGGCCGAATCAGCACCGAAAGCAGTCCCGCGACAAGGAATCCGAGCAGCAGGTACGGGGACATGTCACGGAGGACATTCCAGAATTGCAGTCCAATATTTGAGATTACTTCAGGCACGGTATACTGCCTCCAGCATGCTCTAAACCGGTCTTCTCCACCGTTTCACAGTCCCTTCCGGTTTTTCCTGACTGGTTTTCCCAAAGCCTCCATTACCTGTTTCCAGCGTTCCTCGCCAAGGCACTGCCTGGCGGCCTGGCACCACTGGATACACGAGGGAACGCTTTCTCTCTCAACCAACGCGGCGCACTTGCGGCACCGGGCGTGCATCTCGTCCGAGAACAGCTCGACCAGGTGCCCGCACTTGGGGCAGGGATGCAGGCTTGCAGTTATATCGCGCCTGTTTTGCCCCGGACATTTCATTTTCCATTTCCCTCACGCAGATTTCTTTTCGCCGTGTATGCCTATCTCTATTGTTTCGACCGGCATCTCCTTGCCTGCCGCAGCGAGAGCTTGCTTGACAATACTCAGCAGGCCATGGCAGCAGGGAACTCCCATATGTGCTACTGTTATGCTATTTATGTTATTCTCCGAGATAACCTCTGTCAACTTTTTCTTGAGCGCATCTGCTCTGCGCGCCATCTCAGCTCCTCCTTATTGAATCCTTCGGCCCGGGCTTGTCCTTGACAAGTTCGTCAAGGGTAACTTCCGCAAGCAGTTCGCGGATACCTGCCTGCACAACCTTGAGCCTGTCGCGCACAGGGCAGTTCTCCTGTCTCGGGCACCTGCCCTCCCCGAGAAAGCATCGGTTCACCGCTACCGGGCCCTGTACTGCTTCTATTACCGCAAGAAGCTCTATCTTCTCCGGGGGTTGTGCGAGCAGGAAGCCGCCTCCCGAGCCGCGTTTGGCCTTTAGAATGCCCGCTTTTTTCAGTCTCCGCAGTATTTTCTGGAGAAAGTCAAACGGCACTTTCTCCGCACGGGCAATATCGCAGGCATGAACAAAATGGCCCCGGCGGGCAATCGTTGCAAGCGCCCTTACCGCATAATCGGTATCTCTTCTAATAAGCTCCATAAGGCTTCTCCAGGGCTTTATGGACTAATATGCTCTACTTTGGCGAGGCCATCAAGAAAAATCTGACCTTTTTGGTCAAATTTATTGCATATGGCCATCTCGCACAGTTCCGCGCCGTACAGGAACACCTGCGGTGTGCGTGGACTGAAGTGGCTTTCAAGGCAGGAGTTCGGTATTTCAGATAACTATGTCAGGGACGATTTGATAGAGCGTCTTGGTTTCCTGGACCTGCAAATAGAAGCGCTGGATGATGACTGAAACGAGATGATAGTGTTCTAATTTGTGTGGCCACAACTAAATCCGTATTATGTCCCCGGATTTTCAAAAGACAGCCTCCTGCCCAATATCCGCCTTGACTTCTGCGCCTTTGCGTGTTATACTTTAATTTAAGGATTTTGACCACTCCACCGAGCAAACAGAGGGAATACCCATGCGGAAATACTTATCTTTCCTGTGGTTTTTTGCCACTGTAATCTACGTTATTGCCGCCACGGGCTGCGGCCCCATACAGCCGCCGGACTTCCCTTACGCCGTATCACCAAAGGTCGCCGTAACTACACCCGCAGACCCGGCAAGCGATGAAGTCTCAATCAGCTTCCATCTCATTGACAGAGAACTTGAGTCAGCCAATATCACCCTCGAGTACTCCACCGACGGCGGACAAACATTCAACCCGGCCACGCCTGCAGACCCGGCTGAGGCGGCAAATATCCCTTCGGGCTGGAACCCGGGGGCGCGCCACTCTATCCGGTGGGACACGCTGACAGACATGGTTGGCCGCTCAGGCGCAGTAACCGTATGTGTGAGACTCACCCCGGCCGACGCGACAAACCCTTCCGGCGGCGAGCCGGGTGTGACGGGCGAATTCACCGTTGATAATTTCGCCTTCAACGAGCCACCGGTCGCGGCGCTCACAACCCCCGCAACCACACAATGGGGAAATGTGCAGATAGATTACACCCTGACCGACGCTGACGCCGACATCTGTTCCGCAGTCGTGCACTACTCGACAGATAACGGAGGAAGCTGGCAGGCAGCAACAATGGGGCCGGCAGGTGACGGGTTAATAGGCCTTACTTCCTCGCCCATCGGGACAAACCACGTGTATTTCTGGGACTCTGTTGCGGACGGGGTTGGGCTTGCCGCCCAGCAGAACAATGTGAAGATTAAGATGACACCTTCTGACTTTGTCGAGGGGACTGCGGGCCAGACAGGCTCTTTCAGTGTTGATAACACTGTTCCAAACAATCCTCCAACAGTAAGTATCGAGAGCGGGCCGGCGGACGGCTCGACCGTTTACACAACACAGGTCACGTTCACCTGGAGCGGGGATGACACTGACGGAGTCGTAGTCGAGTACTACTATTCGTTTGATATTGATCCGCCGAACACGCAGACGACAGGCACTTCAGTCCTTTCAGGCGAACTTGCTGAAGGCGCGCACGTTTTCCGCGTGATGGCCAAGGACGATGACAATGATTTCTCGACAGTCGAGTCGAGAACATTTACAGTTTCGCTTGCAATCCCGCCGGTTGCCGACTTTACCGCAACTCCGGTCTCAGGCTCTGCACCGCTAACAGTGAATTTCACTGATGTGTCGAGTGGTACTATAACTTCGTATTCCTGGGACTTCGGCGATGGTGTAGGGACAAGCGATGAGGTGAACCCGACTTATATCTACAATTCTGCCGGTAATTACACAGTAACTCTCACAGTCACCGGCCCTGCTGGCTCTGACACAGAGACAAAAACAAATTATATTACTGTAACCTCCCTGCCGCCGCCGGTTGCCGACTTCACCGCCTCGGTGGTTTCAGGTGAGGCACCACTTACTGTCAACTTTACCGACTTTTCAAGTGGTACGATAACTTCGTATTCTTGGGACTTCGATAACGAT
>CAYWBA010000098.1:0-9832 GCA_964455955.1 uncultured Planctomycetota bacterium
ATAGCGGCGGACACAGGGCGTTTCGTCTTTCAACGCGTTAATCAGCGGCTCAACCGCCGGTTTGCCTATCTTACTTAGTACTTCTGCAGCAAACCAGACCACATCTTTATCTCTCAGGGCTTCTATGAGTGGCTCGACAGCTCTGCTGTCGCCCAAATTTCCCAATGCATCTGCGGCATGGCCACGCACATATTTATCTTTATGTTTCAATGCTTTGATTAGGGGTTCAACTGTCCTATTATCACCAATCTTTTTCAATGCATCTATGGCAGCCATCGCGACAATCAAATGTTCATTTGTCAGCGTTTCTACAAGAGGCTTCACAGCGTTCTTGTCGCCTATCTCGCCCAGTGCCTCAGCGGCAAGGCGGCCGATTCTCCAATCTTTGTCTGTCAGCACTTTGACGAGAGGCTCGACCGCTCTCTTATCTGGCATCCTCAGTAATGCCTCCACGGCAGAAAGGCGAACTTCAGGATGCTTATCTGTCAATATCTTAATCAGCGGCTCAACCGCTCTCTTGTTGCCTATCCTGCCTAATGCACTTGCGGCATGACAGCGAACATCATCATCTTCATCTTTGTCTCTCAACACCTCAATTAGTGGTTCAACTGCCGTCTTGTCGCATATCTTCCCTAACGCTTCTGTTGCGGAGGAGCGGACTTTTGAATCCTCGTCTGCCAGCAACTTTAGGAGATGCTTAACAACGCTGTTGTCGCCTATCCATCCCAAAGCTTCTGCGGCAGAGCGCCGGACCTCGGGATATATACCTGTCAGCGCGACGATGAGTGAGTCGAGGGCTCTCTTGCCCCCTATCTTTCCCAAGGCAATCGCGGCATACGAGCGGACAGTCCTGTGTTTATCTTTCAAAGCTTTAATAAGGAACTCAACAGCCCTGTTATCGTCTATTTCTCCCAAGGCCCGCGCGGCAGAGGAGCGGACATGCCAAATTTTATCTTTCAATAAGATTAGGAGAGGTTCGACTGCGTCTTCTGACTTTCTACTGCCAAACTGTATTGCTGCCTGCCGACGGATTTCCCAGTCCTTTGATTCAAGTTTACGTACGATGTCTGGAAATTCTCTCAGGAGGGCAGGTGTGAGCTGCCATTTTGTATAAAGCTGGAGAATAAGTTCTAACCTGTGCCTGATTTCAGGGTCTGTAGTTTCTCTAAGTTCTTTTTGCAACAAACGGATAGATTCTGGAATCTCGTTTATAAGCCTTTTGGCCTCCGATGCCGCTTCTTCGCGGTCCTTATAGTCCTCGGACGCCAGTTTCTTGAGGAGTTGGTCAACTTTCGCTTCGAGTTCTTCTTCCGATGGTGTTTCGGGAGCGGGAACGGTTTCAGCAGGCTTCACCGGCCGCTTCGCAGCTTCGGTTTTTTGCGGCATCTGCGTGCAGCCGGATGGGAGTAAGACGACCGAGAAGAGTAGCAAGCACAAAGTGGCAGCAATTCTAACTACGCAGTCACTTAACCCGTAAGTTTCTCTCCGTGCCCTCTGCGCCTCTGTGGTGTAAAAGTTTTTTAACTTCATGTCATTTTGCTTTTGCGATTTCGTCTATCGCCTGCGTGTTCTCGACCGAGGATGTATCGCCGACATCCTGGCCGAGGTATTTCCTGCGGATGACGCCGCGTACGATTTTGGCTGAGCGGGTCTTCGGCAGCGCGCCGACAAACAGTATCTTCTCCGGGCGCAGCGTCTTGCCGAGATGCTTCACCACGAGGTCGCTCAGTTCCTTGCGCAGCTCCTCGGACGGTTCCACGTCCGGGTTGAGCACGGCGAACGCGACGACAGCCTGGCCCTTTATGTCGTGTGGCGCGCCGATTGCAGCCGCCTCCATGACGTTCGGGTGCTCGATAAGCGCGGCCTCGATTTCGGCAGGGCCGGTCCGCTTGCCCGCGACCTTGATTGTGTCGTCGGAGCGGCCGTGGAGGTACCAGAACCCGTCCTCATCCACTTCGGCCCAGTCGCCGTGGTACCAGACATCAGGCCAGCGGGAGAAGTAGGTCTCGATGTAGCGCTCGGGGTCGCCGAGGAATGCCTTGGTCATGCTGGGGCCGGGCTTCTTGCAGACAAGGTGCCCGACTGCGCCCCGGACCGGCTTGCCTTCCTCATCAAAAACATCAATATCCATCGCGAGGGCGGGGCCCTGCAGCGAGCAGGGTTTGAGCGGGTGGATAGGGAGCGGGGCCAGCAGGCAGCCGATAATCTCCGTGCCGCCGGAGATGTTTATAATGGGGCAGCGCCCGCCGCCTACCACGTTGTGGAACCACATGTAGGACTCGGGGTCCCACGGCTCGCCTGTCGAGCCGAGGTACTTCAGGCAGGAGAGGTCGTGCTTCCTGACCCACTCCTCGCCGTAGGTGACAAACATGCGAATTGCCGTGGGAGATATGCCGAGGGTGTCAACCTTGTGCTCCTCGATTACTTCCCAGAGCCGGTCGGGGTTGGGATAGTTCGGCGCGCCGTCGAATATCATGTATGTGCCGCCGTGGAACTGCACGCCAATCATCTCCCACGGCCCCATCATCCATCCTATGTCGGTGAACCAGAAGAACACGCTGTCCGGCTTGACGTCGAAGTTGTAGCCGAGCTCCTTTGCGCACTGCGCGAGCGCGCCTGCGTGCGTGTGGACAGTTCCCTTGGGCTTGCCGGTGGTGCCGGAGGTATAGATTATGATGGAGCGGGCCTCGGCGTCGAGGACTTCTGTTTCGCACTCCCCGGGCTGGCTGCCAGTGAAGTCGTCCCACCATATATCGCGCTCCCCGTTCCATGGCACGTCAATGCCGGCGTGGCGCAGGACAACCACCTTTTCAATAGAAGGCGCGATCTTGCACGCGTTGTCCGCCTCGTTCTTGATAGCTACTTTCTTGCCGCGCCGGGTGGTTCCGTCGGCGGTGAACAGGACCTTTGCCTTGGCATCTTCGAGCCTTGTTGCGAGCGCGGTCGCCCCGAAGCCGGAGAATACGGGTATTGCAATCGCGCCTATCTTCAGTATTGCGAAGAATGCTGAGACTATTTCGGGAGTCATGGGCATGTAGATTCCGACAAAGTCGCCTTTCTTCACTCCGAGCGACTTGAGCCCGTTGGCGAGCTTGCAGACCTCGCGGTTCAGCTCGGAGTAGGTGACTTTGCGCGAGGGGCCTTCGTCCTTCACCGCGATAATGGCAGTCTGGCCGCCGCGGGTGGCGAGGTGCCGGTCAATGCAGTTGTGAACGATGTTTATCTTGCCGCCCACAAACCACTTGGTCCACGGGAAGCCTTCGGACATGTCGAGCGTCTCGGCATACGGCTCGTACCACTCGACGCCGAGGTCTTCAAGCGCCGCGTCCCAGAACCACTTGATATCCTGCGTCGAGCGCTCGATAAGCTCCTGATAGCTCTCGATTCCGTGCTTCTTCATGAAGCGGGTGATGTTGCTCTTCTCAATGTAATCGCCGTACGGCTCCCAGATAACCTCGCTCACCGTTACACCTCCGCATGAAATGCTGCCTTCTAAAGTTACTGAACGGATTCTTCATCTTACTTGTGAGGGGTGGTAAGTCAAGCGATTTTGATTGCGCGGTGCGTGCCGGATTTGCATAAGACCGCGTTGCAGGCTGAACATCTAAACATCCGGATTGCCGGCGGCGGGCGTGTGGAGGATGCGGGCGATTTCGGAGCCGGCCATGCGGGTCAGTGGTACTTTATCAACTTGCTTTGATTTTTCTTTTGCTTGCATTGAGGATTGTGATTCCTACCACTTTTCCCTTTTCGTATCTGATAATGACATCATCTTCAGTCATTTCGCTGTCGTCTGCATGGCTGGGTTTCTTGAAATTCAGATACAAGACATCCGCCTTCTTGTCGTAGCTTGACCAGATACCTTTGTGTGGAATATTTAGCAACTGGGGAACCGCATTAATAACTTTTTTCACTTCTGCCGGGACCATAGCTTTTTCCTTTTCTCTATCTGCTTTTTTCTCTTTGTCAGAAAGGCGGTGATTACGAACCCATCCTTATTTTGTCACTTCTCTGTAAATAACGACGACATATTTGCCCGCTTCCAGTTTTCTTATAGCGATAAATTCGCCGAATTTCCCTTCATAGATTGCTTCCGGTCCTTCAACCGTTTCAAGTATCTCGAAGTACATACCGGCGAGTTCCGAGTGCTCTTCTGTGATATGGAACCATCTTTCTTCTGTCAGCCTGATCGGGACACCGTTTATCGAAATTGCTGTTGCCAACCTGTTTCCTCGGGGCTGTACTCGCTGCTTGCATTGTATTAAAGCAACATGGGTTCTGTCAATCTATATCATCAACGGGAGGAGTGTGGAGGATGAGGGCGATTTCGGCGCCGGCCATGCGGGTCGGGGAGATAACGCTGTTTGCGCCGGAGTTTTTCATAAGCTTGACGTTTTCGTTCTCCACGACGCGGCAGATTATCTTCAGGCCCGCGTTCATGTTGCGCGCGGTAAGGCAGATAAGGACGTTGGTGTCATCCCTCCCCGCGACTGCAATGAGATATTTGGCCTCCGCGATGTCGGCATGGTTGAGAGATAGTTCTCTTGTAGCGTCCGAGCAGAGGGATGCGACATCAGCATCGGCAGCTTCCTGAGCCTGCTCGGGGTTCTGTTCGACTATTACGATTTGTTCTCTGTCAAACCCCTTCTCGACAAGCTCCTCGGTGACTGCGCGGCCGAGCTCGCCGTAGCCGCAGACTATGACGTGGTTTTTCAGGCGTTTCTTTAACGTTTTCATTCTGAATGCCTCCAGGTATTTTTGAAGCACAAGCTCGTACGTTGTCCTCAGAACAATTATCCAGACGGTGAAGCGGGCGATAGTCACCGCGAAAGCATCGAAAAGCTTTGCGAAGGCGGAGACCGGCACAATGTCGCCGTAGCCTACGGTAGTTACGGTTATTACCGTGAAGTATACCAGGTCAACAATGCTCAGGTGCTCGTCGGTCGTATCCCTGATTCCACTGCTGTGAGCGAGGAAGGTGAAGAAGACGGCCGCGAATACGCCCAGCACGATAAGCAGCCGGACAAGCAGGACCCGCCCGAGCGACTTCTGCCTCTTGGTGAACAGGATGGGTTTTCTGTACGCTCCGAACATGCTGCGCGATATGTTACACGCAATCGGAAGCTATTGCAACCTATTTGGTCGTAAAGACGAAGACGCCGCACCAGTCTTTATCCGGCGGGCGCTCCATGTGTTCGCGGCAGCGCTCCAGATAGACCTGGGAAGGCTTGTCGGGTATTTCCTTGAGGATTGATGCAAAGACGGAGCGGGCTTCCTCGAACTGCCTGTCCCTGTAAAGCGCGAGCGCCCTCTCGTAGCCGGCTTTCAGCCGCTTCTGAACTTCGGTCGCTCTTTCCTTCTCGGCCATAAGCTCGTAGATTCTTACCGGCTCATCTTTGCCTTTGACACGCACGAGGTCCAGTTCGCGGCAGCAGAACTCATCCCGGATTCGCTCGCAGGTCGCCTCGTTTATTATAATGTGCGTGCCGTAGAGCTTGTTTGCGCCCTCGAGGCGCGAGGCGAGGTTGACAGTGTCGCCTATGGCGGTATAGTCATAGAACTGGGGCGCGCCCAGGTTCCCGACAGTCGCGGTGCCGGTGTTTATGCCAATGCCTATGTCCATGTACTGGACGCCAGGCATTTCCATTTCTTCCTTGAAGCTTGCCAACTCCCTTATCATGCCCAGCGCGACAGAGGCGGACCGCCCGGGATGGTCGGGCTGCTCTTCCGGGTCGTTGAAGAACACCATGATGCAGTCGCCCATGAGCTTGTCAAGCGTCCCGTCGAGGCTGAAAACGACGCTAATCATCCTTGAGAAAAACGCGTTGAGCAGTTTTCCTATCTGCTCGGCTGACAGCTTCTCCGAAGTCTTTGTGAAGTTGCGAATATCGGAGAACAGCACGCTGATTTCCTTGGCGTGCCCTTCGAGGTTTACGGAAAGCTCGCCTGAAATCATCTTCTTTACAACATTGGCGGAAACGTACTTGCCGAACATCTCCTGTATCTGGCGCACGCGCCGCCTCGCGGCAATCCAGCGGTAGCTCACGCCCCCCGTGAACTGCAGCGCCACGGTGAAAAGGCAGGGGATAGAAGCCAACTGGTAGCCGTATGCGGCGAAAAGATAGTAGCCCAAAAGCATGGTAAGCCCGAGCGCGGCTGCCGCGATAAGGGCTGGCAGGACAAGCCCGCCGCGTTTCAGGAAGAAAAAGATGCTCCCCAGGCCGAGCCCGAGGACAATGATGAGCAGGGCGGCTTCGCCCGTCGTGCTCTCGCGGATGGTCTTGTTTTCGAGAACTGTCTGAATGCCGTTTGCATGCACTTCTATTCCCGGCACCAGGTCGAGGATGGGGTCGCTTTCAGGCGTGGGGCGGTAGTACTGCGAATGCGGCGTGACGAAGAAGTCGCCGCCCCGCAGCCGCACATCGCCCACAAGGCAGACCTTGCCGCGAACCTCTTGCGGGTCGAACTCGTTCCTGAGTATTTTCCAGAAGGGTATGCGCGCAAAACTTCCGCTGGGCCCGACGTAGTTTATGAGATGGTTCCCAATCGTTACGGTGTGCTCGCCAATCTCCGCCCCTTCCTCATCCCTCTCGACAAGGGTCAGCCTGTCGCCCTCTATCCTGATGTCTTCGATATCCTCGACATACTTCAGGGCTGCGACAATCGCGAGGTCGAAGTAGAGCATCAGCGGCACAGGCTCTTGCGCGTTGGGAAGCTCCTCCTCGCTTATCTTCGCGAAGCGGATTCGGCGCAGGACCCCGTCCTCATCCTCCTTGACGTTGAGAAACCCCTCAACTATGCAGCCTTCCCGTATCTTCTCGTCTGAACGCAGGAGCTGCCCGCCCTCGACCATTGCGGCGAGCACGACGCTTTCCGAATCGGCTATCGCGCCCGCCAGCGCCTGGTCATCCTCTTCCCGGCCCGGACGCATGGGGTAGCGGAAGTCCAGCGCGATTATCTCTGCGCCCGCATCCGCCAGGCTGGTTATCACCTGTCCCGTCCAGGCACGCGGCCAGTGGATAAACGAAGTGCCGAGCTTCTTCTCGCTTTCTGCATCAACGCCGATAATTACTATCCGGTTGCTTGCCTCGCGGCGGGGCCGCCAGCGGAACTGCGCATCGTTTAGCGTGTGCTGAATCGGCCCGAATACGCCGAAGAGGTGCAGCAGGAGGACCGCGGCCGTAATCGCCGCTGGCAGAAGTATCTTGAGCGCGCCTCTGTAAATCAGCCTCAGGTTATTGAACATGTATTCGCTCCAGTCCCGGCCTAATTGTAAGTGCACCGCCCCCGCTGTCAATGGTAATATGCCTGCCGCCGCTTCTGGTGTGAAGAGGCTGCTGCAGGAGGCTGCAGAGCGGCCCTGATAACCGCTCGCGGACGTTTAGCACGACTGCGTCGGAAATAGAACCCACGCGGAACTTGCAAACATCTCATATATAGACTATACTTATGATGACCGCTATCAAATCGTTCTTTGAAGCAGGAAGAAAAATCATTTGACCGCGGCGGTTACGGGTGTCCCCGGATTTCTTGTGAATCAAGGAGCAGTGAAATGAAATACGTGAAAGTTCTTTTGCCTTTTTGTTTTGCATTCCCTATTCTGATCGGCGGTTGTAAAACAGTTCCGATTGTGCAGCAACTACTCTTTATGGATGTCCGCATGGTTGACCAGAGTGGCGACTGTTCGTTCAATATGTGGCATAAGGAGCATCTCGGCATAAAACCAGGTCCCGCTCCCCCATCCCTTGATATAACAACTGCTACTGTGACCCTGGAAGATATCTGGTACATCTTCGAGATTGAAACACGGGGAAATATCAGGGAACTGATGGAGAGGTACGGGGCGTCGGTCCAGTTCGAAGTCGAACTGCTGTGTCTGGATCGCGATATTTCACACCTGCTTACAACGGACAGGATGGGCGAAGGGGTCCTTGTCTGGCGTCTTGGAAATATCGAAAATGTAACCGTGTTCCGCAACCCTGATAACATTATACAAGGTGGGCGCTTAGATACAAAATTGAAACTTTGGCGCAAGGTAAAGGTGGAGACGGACGGGAACAGGCTCAGGTTTTACGTGCGAAGAGGCTGGCTTAGCGAAGCCTACAAATACGAATGGCACGTTCACTCAAGGTTTCTCCCGCCCCCGACAAAACCCTTCTCAACAAACCTGGCTCATGTCTTTTACGTGCCCAGCGTGGTGGACGTTGTTAAGCCTGATATTGCCCGTTCAAGATGGGGTGCGGGGACATGCTGGAGGGAAGAAAGAGTTCCCAAAAGCAAAGAATAGCAGCTTGCTGACAAGCTTATCTTTGAATTCACCGTCCAGGTTGTTTATAATAGTATTACCAAGACCAAAGAATTAAGCATCACGATTTATGAGTAATACTAAGAATCATAGGCAGAGATATGTGGCGGTCTCTTTTGTTATGCCATAACGTCAGGCATGAAAGGAGTAAAACTTGAAAAGACATACCCTTATTGTCTTTCTAATCGTTATCGCCATATGCGTGGGCTGCCAGAGCGCCCCGCCCAAGCTGCTGCACGAAACCGTTCGCGTGCCGCCCGATGATTGGTCCGTTTCGGAGCTCGCGTACGACGAAACCAAGCTCAGCAAGGATAATGATTCTGTTTCCAAGCCTCTCAGCTACTATCTCGGAGTCTTCCAAAGGCATTATCATTACCGCGGTATATACAATGGCCTGAAAGCTGTCAGAGCGGCCCTGCTGCTTAAAGACGATGAGTTTATCTTCGAGATTCAGACAGACGGTGATATTGAACTCGCAAGAAAAGAGTATGGAAAGAGGATGCAGTTTCTCATTGACTTCATTGGCATGCATCCTTTTCAACTTCGCATAATCACAACCGGCTCCATGGAAGAAGCATTGCTTGTTTCCGGCGAGATAGGTAATTTCAGGTTCGTGGTTGACGAGAATGATAAGGCAATATCGGCCAGGCTTGAATCAAAGTACAAGGTTGAAGCAAGGCTCAGGCTTGAAATCGAGAGAGACAGGCTGAGGATTTACATTCCTGAGAAAGCAGTACCCGAGACCGCAAAGAAGTGGTGGTCTAAAGAAAGAGCAGCGTTTACGTGGCAGGTGTCAGTAGGACTTGCGCTTGAGCCGCTTGACCCCATCCCGACCAACCTGCCCGGCCTCTATTTCGTGCCCCAAGTTTACCGCATATGGTACCCGGCGAGTCGCGGTTCATTGGCAAGATTCCCACCACTGTGGTCTGTCGTCCGTGCATCAGACGCTTCAAAAAAAGGAGAAACCGGCGATAGTGAGTAGACACAATGTTAGAGAACAGGCGTTCTTACTGGTTACCCTTTTGGTTGCTTTTGCGAGCTGCCAGAGCGCGCCGCCGAAACTGCTGCATGAAGTGGTTCGGCTGCGGACAACTGGTTGGCCATCCATGCTGCTTCTTGCATCTAACGAAAAGCAACTGGGCAATTATTCGGAGGATGAGTATCCCTTCAGCTATTATTTCGGAGTTTTCTGGAAGGATTATAGCGACATCTATGATGGTCTGAAAGTCCTGAGAGCAGCCCTGCTGCAAAAAGGCAGCGAATTTATCTTTGAGATTCAGACTGACGGCGATATTGAGCTTGCAAAGAAAGGGTATGAAAAGGGGATGCAGTTCCGCGTTCTATTCTCCAGTTCACGGCCCCTTCGTGACTTTCGCATAATCACGACCGGCTCCATGGAGGAAGCATTGCTCCTTTCCGGCGATGTTGGTGATGTCAAGGTCCTGGTTGATGAGAATGGCAAGGCAATATCGGCCAGGCAGGAATCGCACTACAGGGTTGAAGCAAGGCTCAGGCTTGAAATTGACA
>CAYWBA010000099.1:0-9787 GCA_964455955.1 uncultured Planctomycetota bacterium
CAAACCGTTCGCCCTTGTATTTCCCATACCCGAACTCGAGCGATGTGTTCTTGACATCCACAACCTTGCCCACAGACTGCACCGGCATATCCATGAATTCCCGTCTTAGTCCTTCCAGCTTCTTCATAAGCTCGGTCTTAGTTCCTCTGAACTCAAAGTCGTATAAGATGGTCAGTCCCATTGTGCCTCCTTACCGGTTGCACTTCCTGAAAAGTGCGTTCGCAATAATAGCATCATGCTGCCCTTGAATCCACCTCCCTTCAAACTCGGCGCGTCCCGTGTAAAAGCGGTTCTTCAGAATGCTCCAGACAGTCGAGTCGCTCCACGCACCGCCGCGTCGCGGCTTCGTGTCACCGGCGCCGAGCAACTCTACAATCCGGCGAAGTGACTTGCCTGCTGCCTTCCACTGAAAAACCCGCTTCACCGCCGCCGCCTCGTTAGGCACCACAACCAGAGCACCGCTCTCGTTGCGGTAGCCATACGGGATGCGCCCGCCGACGTAGCCGCCCTGCGACTTCTTCGCACACCTGCCTTTGCTCAACCGCTCGCAAATCAATTTTCCTTCAAATTGAGCAATACTGGCAATGATGTTTCTAAACAACTCGCCGGTGGGCGTCGAGGTGTCTATGCCTTCCCTCACGAAGATTACCCCGACCCCGCTGCCGCGCAACGCCGCTTCAATCTCGATCACATCCTTGACCGAGCGGCCCACACGGTCTATCGAGGGGAATATCACCACGTCGAATTTGCCGGATTTTGCATCGGTAAGCAGCCGCTCCAGGGCGGGGCGCTCACGCTTATACCCGGAGACACCGTTCTCCTTGTAGACATCGAGCAGCCGCCATCGCTTGTATTGAGAATGGCGGTGGATGTCTTCCTCCTGTGCGCCGAGGCCGTAGCCGTTCTTCGCCGCGCGCTCCTGGCTCACACGGACGTAGCCCACGGCCTGCGTGCCGTTTTCTCCTGACATCTTCTCCGTCTCCTTACTCTGGCGTTCGGTCAATGCGCCAGAAACGCACCTTCTCAAACTGTTTGCCTAACTCTTCCACACGTTTCTCCCACTCTTCGGGAGTCTTGCACTCGATGAATGCCTTGGCAAGCTCCACGCGCCCGGCAAGTATCCCGGCCAGCTTGTCCGCCGCCTGGTCCGGGTCGTTTATCTTCCAGTCGAAGCGTAACGGCTCCTCCTCCCGGTCAATCGAGAGGAACTCCTTGAAGGCATTACCCAGTTGCAGCTCGAATCTCCTGTCGCCCGACTCGACCACGAAGCCCGGGTCGAAGAAGCCATCGTCTGTCTTGTAGTGGAACTTCTCCACAATCCTTACGCCAAGTTCTTTCAGCGCTTCCTCGTAGAGCTTGAGCATCTGCGGCAGGTACAGCAGAGTTGCGACTCTGGCCTCGCCGATTTCCTCCTGGTTTCTGAAATTCACAGCTCCATTCCTCGCTTGTCAAAATAGCCTCTTGCCTTTGTGGCACAACATACATGCGTGGGATGGCGAGGAAATCAAGGCCAATTCTCCGGAAGTTACAGAAATTACGTAGGCTGCCTAAGATGTGGGAACATGATTAGCGCCATTTGATAGCGGCCCTGCAGGGTTGCTGTCAGACCATCTCAGGCCGAAGGAAATGCCCCGATAAAAAAGTGCGAAAGATTTTCGATGCCACCAAGAGACAACATCTCCCAGCATTACTGAGATAAAATGCCCCAACCATTTCAAGGCATGTGACAATCATGTCCCGCTGCAGGAGTGTTAAAGAAAATATCCATTTTCTAACTACTTATGAGAGTTAATGTTATGTTTTTACCTGAAATTGGCGACGGCTTTGGCACTAATGTTGCGGGGCTATTTAGGAAAAGAGTTATTAAAAGCAGGAAACACTATGACTAAGCGTGTTCTTATTGTTGACGACGAGCCAGATATCCGCTTGGCTATCCGAATTTTATTAAACAAACATGGATATGAAGTAGAAGAAGCGGAAAATGGCGAATCTGCCCTTCAGAAACTGTTACCCAGTCAATTTGATTTAATGATTCTCGACCTTATGATGCCAATAATGGATGGATTCAGAGTAATAAAAGATTTGAGGAAAAGAGGGATATATTTGCCTGTTATAGTATTAACAGCAAAGGAGGGCTTTCATTCCCGTTGTCTGACCCGTCGAATTGGCGCAGCAATGTATCTATGTAAGCCCTTTTCAAACGATTTACTTATCGACTTTGTAAATTATTTAACAGCCACATAAGAGAAATTTAACAACGACAAATAAAGGAGTATAAAAGTTGAGTAAGGGGAAAAAGGTGGTACTCGTTGTTGATGATGAAAGCGATGTTCGTTTTGTAATAAAAGAATTGTTAAATAATCACGGATATGAAGTGGAAGAAGCAGAGGATGGTCAGATCGCAGTTCGAAAGCTTCTGACCAAACAATTTGATTTGATAATTCTCGATCTCATCATGCCAAAACTGGACGGTTTTGGGGTAATTGATGAATTGAGGAATAGAAAGATCTCTACTCCTGTAGTAATGCTTACAATAAAAGAGGATTTTCATTCTTTCTGCACGGCGAGCATCAAGGGCATTACAGAATATGTGTGTAAGCCATTCAAAGCTAAATTGCTTATTGATATTGTAAATCAATTAACAATCGCCACACGAGAAAATTAATAACAACAAAAAGGAGCACAAAGATGAACCAGGAGAAAAAAACAGTGCTTGTTGTTGATGACGAAGGAGATGTGCGTTTAATAATAAAAACTTTGTTGAACAAACAAGGATATATGGTAGACGAAGCAGAAAACGGAGAAGAGGCTCTTCGAAAGCTGTCTTCTACACAGTATGACTTGATGATATTAGACATCATGATGCCAGACGTGGATGGATTTGATGTATTGGATAAAGCCAATACTGCTCCTCCTGTCATAATGCTGACTGCAAAACTGGACATTAACTCCGTCTGCGGTGCTTATCAGCGAGGTGCCACAGTATATATTCCAAAACCATTTGATCATAATTTCCTCGTAGATGTGGCGAATTACATCATTGGTGACATAAGCAGTGAAGAACGGAGTCGGATAGAGCGAACTCGGTTTAATCAGTCTGGCTGGGTAAAGGTCTGAGGTTACAAGGTCATACAATGAAAGCAGCAGCAACTCTTCTCCTTTTGCGCTTTGTGACGCCCGCCGCATGCACAGCCAGAGCTAACAGTGACCAGCAATTTTTTTGCCCTACTTCACCAGCTTGTTTATGCTCGTTACTACACTGAGATATGATCATTCTTGTCAATATTGTCAAGTATCTCACCACAGTGACGAGTGAAGTATGTTGGTGTCAGAGGGCGCATGTACCGGAAGAAATCTCTTCCCTCCAACTCTGTTCTGCCGGTGATCTCCTTAAGGGGTTTGTCTTTTTCAAAGCGCGCCAGAGCCGCCTTCTCAAACTCGTCGGGAATATTGGCCGGGTGGCGAACCTGCAGTCTCGTCTGCTTTATGCGCACGCCGCCCTTTCGGTTATGAATATCTCCTACTCCCCGGCCCACGGCTGCAGGGTTGAGCTGCTTGAATTCGAAGTTGCCCTTGGAGTCGTGGTTTATCTTGTCCTGGTTCTTGGCCATGAACTCGCGCATGGAAACGAACAACTCGGTCGTCGTTCTGGCCTGGCAGAGAAGGCATTCCTCGAGCATGTGATTGAAGTGGCTCTGAAACCGCAGGAAGTTCACCACGATAACCACAACGACTACTGTAACAAGGCCGGCGATAGACAGTCTTGCCTTCAGCAAAATCTTGAACTCCTGACAGAAACTCTCTCTGCTCACACGAATTATAGCTTGCTTGACAGCGGAAACAAGGTTTTTGAATGGAACAAGGCGCAAGAGTTGCCGCCTCAGTGTGTGAAGCGGGTTTTTTCTATCCGCTGCATTTCTTCCCTTGTCAAGTCTCCAATCAAGTAGTCGACCATGTCTGTAAGATAGCCTTTGTCGAAGGGCTTGGTCAGATACAGGGTCGAGCCTCTGCGATGCGCCTCGTAGAATGAGTCAATATCCGTCCTCGCGGTAAGCATTACTACAGGCATACGTATGCCGGACTCCTTCATTTTCTCCATCACCTCGTACCCGTTCATTCCGGGCATGACTATGTCCAATACCAGGAGATCGAACTGCTCGGACTCCAGCCTCTCCAAGGCAGTCTCCCCATCCTCGGCTTCCTCGACCTCGTAGCCGCGGTTGCCCAGCATAGTCTTCAATATCTCCAGTATGTCTTCATCATCGTCAACTACGAGTATACGCTTGTCCATTTCCGTCCCTCCATTTCCGCGTGCTCAGCCAGCAATTCCAATACAAGCTTCCACTCTCCTGACTATTACACCTCAGCAATGTTCGTGCCAAGGCGGTCCGCTCATCGCCTGGCAATCGCTAAGTACTGGCAATCCCGGCAGTTATGCATTTCCAGGCATCTCGCGTAAGGGCGCAATCTGGACATGCTCTGAACAGCACCAACATGCTTGCTTGAAATAACTCCATTGGCAACAAGACGTTAGCAATGCGGGGCGTCCGTGTCCCGATGGGAAGTTCGTGTCCTTGTGGACACTTGATGCGAGCCTTTGTTATGGAATTGATTCCTCATCTATGGAGTCTTCCGGCGTGACCGGCAAGGTGAATCGAAAGATGGTTCCTTCCCCCACCTCGGACTCGGCAGATATCTCTCCGCCCATCGCCTCGACCAGACTCTTGCAGAGAGCCAGCCCGACGCCGCTACCTTCGTGACCGGCGCCATTCTTGCTGCTCACTTGGTAAAAACGGCCGAATATCTTGCTGAGGTCTTCTTCTGGGATACCAAGGCCGTTGTCCGCAACTGTAACCTCGACGAGTTCGCTGTCCTTGATTCTCGATGAAATTACTATTCTCGTGTTGGCCGGGCAGTACCTTATCGCGTTGTTGATCAAGTTGCTGACCACCTGTCCGACGGCGCTGGGGTCGGCGAAGGCGAACACCTCTGTGTGAATATCAACCGAGATGGCGATGTTCTTCTGACTTGCTTGTTCCTTGAAGAGATCGACCACGGGTCGGACTGCTGAAAGCACCGACATGTGCTGGGGATGCAGCCTATATTTGCCGGACTCAAGTTTTGAAAGGGTCAGGATCTCCGTGGTGAAGACAGTGAGTCTTGCTATGTTCCGCGCCATCATCTCGATGTATCTGTGCTGCTGGGCCGTGATATTTCCCAGCGAACCGTCCAGGAACATCTCAAGCACCGACTTCAGTGGCGTCATGGGGTTTCTCAACTCGTGTGTCACCGCCGAAAGGAAGTCGTCCTTCTTGTGGTTGAGTTCTCTCAGTTGTTCGAGAGCCAGATGCTCCGCCCTGAGCTTGCGTGTTGTTTCTTCTGCCCGTTTGCGTTCGCTGAGGTCTTTTACCCACACGAGGTGGGCCCTTTTGCTTCCCCATTCCGTCTCATCCACTCTAAGCCGGACAGATACCTTCCTGCCGCCCGCGCAGCTGATCTCAACCTGTGCCGGCTCGTCCATTACGAGGGGAAACTCAAAAGGCTTCCCGACGAAACTTTTCACCTCACGGTCGAAGAGATTCGTCGCAGCCTGGTTGGCGAAATGTACCACCTTCTGCTCGTCCACGATGAATATCGGGTCGGAGCATTTCTGTATCATGCCGTAGAAGCGCGCCTTGCTTGCCTGCAGTTCCTCCCGATTTTGCCTGAGCTCCGTTCCGAGCTTGTGGCACTCGATCACATTGTGGACAAGTCGGACCAGCGAGCTCCCGCCAGTCCTATCCTTCACGAGATAGTCGGATGCACCCCCTTGACCTCACAGCTTCGGCGGCAGCAGTCTCGCCTTCAGGTCCCGTAAGCAAGACAACAGGTACGTCCGGTGCTTTCGATCGCACTTCGGCAAGCGGGTCGCGCCCCTCGGCATCAGGCAGCGAGGTGTCGAGGAAGATTATGTCGAAGCCGGGTTCATGGAGACGCTCCAGTCCTGCTTGAAGCCCCGTGACCCAGACCGCGGAAAGTTGATTGTTGCCGGCCTCGGCAAAGATGCTCAAAACGTAATTGGCATCTTCGGGATTATATTCAATAACCATAACTCTTATAGTTTTGGGGTCCATGCGTTACATCCCTCTACGGCTCCGGCGGAAAGGCGGGAAACGCGACTTCACCCGAGCCGCGGCCGTCTATTATGATCTCACGAAGCGCCTCGGCGGAGGAGCAGAGAACATTGAAGGAAATATTGTCTCCGGGATATTCGGTAAGCATCACTCTTTCTGCAAGCTCAGCTGCTCCAGACGCCAATCTCGCCGCTTCTGATTTTTGCGCCTTCTTGGCCCATTCTGCAATCACCTCAAACTGCTTGCGCAGCAGCACCAGGGCGTGAGGGTCGCAAGTCTGAGCTTGCACGAGCAGCTTTGAAAGCTTTAGAACTCTTTCCCTTATGTCTTCATCTGCAGGTGACATCACAACAACCTTGGCTGACGACTCAAAGAATACGAGGAAGCGGGAAACGCTGCTTCTCAGGCAAAAATCTTCCTTGGAAGCTGACAGGTTCCCCGCTCCTCTTCCTGGCTGGAAAGCACTGGTCTCTATGTCAGTAACACTCTCAGTGTTTCCCTGTACCTCCAACCTCTTTTCCAGAAAAAAAAAGAAAGGCACGCGCTCGTCCCCACGGGATAGAGTGTGCCTTTAGAGCGCTACGGTGACGGCTTCGCAGGTGATAGGGCACGGTCAAGCTATTGGTCGGAGTTGTTTCTGTATTACACAAATATGCGGGGGGGGGGGGTAACTTATTGCAATGCACATAATTGTGAAAGGCCGGCTTGCCGGCAAAAGATATTTTCCTTGTATCTATACATACGTTAAGTAACACGAGAGAGTCCCTTTCTACGCGCCGTAATAGGATGATACGATGTGGTGAGAGTTTGTCAAGCAAATATGATAGAGTTTCTGCGCGGTGCCGAGCATGGGGAAGTCCGCCATGCCTTGGAGCGGCAAATCAAATCAGCCTGCGTCATGTTTTTGGCGCAGCCAAGCCTCTGGCAGGCAGGAAGTTCTAATACAGAACCGGGGAAGAGTTATTGTACAAGTGGGCTAATATGCAGGCACATGGTACAACATGCTAAGGGCGCTGGACGGTTGCACACACGGGCCAAACCTGGCGCACTGTATGCCGTGTTTCGGTAAGTTACGATCGGCTATGCTTGATGTAGAATGAAGTCGATGTCCAACACGGACATTTCCCCGTCTCCATCCAGGTCGCCCCGATTGAGCGTCTGAGCGCATTGGTGGCAGCAGTAGATTGTCTTCAGGTATTTTTTCTCCACCAGGGGCGGAATGAAGTCATAGTACTTTTTTTCATGGGGATGCATAACCCTGAAGAATTCATAAAGGCCCTTTGTTCCTTTCTTGATATTGCATGGTCCGCACGCCCAGACCTGATTATGGATGCCTTGAATAGTATCGCAGGTCGCACATCTCGAATTGATTTTCAGTGATTTTGGGACAACATGCTCGCGGTGGAGGTCATCTCGGTGACCGCAGTAGATGCATTCTTTTTCTGACTCAACAAGCTGCCAGTCCTCGCGAGTTATTTCGGACCAGTTTTTCGCGCCGTTTTTCAGTTCCAGAAACGTCTTTTTGATAAAACCGTAGTGCTGCTTCTTTGCGCTCCGACCGTTGCTTGCCGAAAAAGCCCGCCGGGCTATAATCTTGGCGTATTGGTAGTATATCAAGTCTTTTATGCTTGCAACTTCTCTGTCCGGCATATCCCTTGGCTTCCTTTGGTCTGGCGAATCTGTCTCGTCAGACACAGCACCTAAGCAAAAGAGCCTCTCATAAGCTTGAAGATGATTTGTTCCTTCTCTTCTTCAGTGAGATCTTCCACAAGATACCTGGCGAGTTCCCTGATGGTGGAATTATTGAACGGCTTCACCACGTAGAAGGATGCGCCTTTCTCGTATCCTTGCTCTATCTCCTTTTGTTGCCCCCTGGCCGTGAGAACTATTACCGGCATTTCTTTCAGTCGGTCCTGGCATCTGAGCTGCTCCAGTACTTCTTCACCAGTCAGGCGCGGCATCATCAAATCGAGAATCATCAGGTCAAACTTCCTGTCAGCAAGTATATCGAGCGCTTCCTGGCCGTCTTCGGCTTCAGTAACAGAGTATCCGCTTTGGGTCAATATGGCATTCAAGACGAGCCGGACGTCAAGAGTATCGTCAACAACCAGAACCGATTTCTTCTGTAATTGGTTCTCTGAGTTCATTTCTCGGTTTTCTCTTCATTCGCTCCCGGCGGTAAAGTCGGCAACGCGAACCTGAAGGTGGTGCCTTCGCCCTCTTTGGATTCCACGGAAATCTCTCCGCCCATAGCTTCGACCAGACCTTGGCACAAGGACAGGCCTATGCCCGTTCCTTGATAACCGGGGGCCTTCTTTCTGTCAGCCTGGTAGAAACGGTCAAAAAGGTGCGGCAATGCTTCTTCCGGAATCCCCTGACCGTTGTCCGCCACCGACACCTTGATAAAATCGCCGTCAAGTTTCCCGCCGGAAAGGACGATTTCTATTCCATCACCGGCATGTACTATGGCATTGTTTACAAGGTTCGTCAAAACCTGAGCCAGCGCATTTGCATCAGCGTATGCTTGAAGCCCGGCGTCAATATCAAGCTTGATAGTCGAACTCTTGCCTTGCGCCTTGTCTTTCAATAGCTCGACAGCTGAATCCGCCACTTTGCCGACAGAAAGCATCCCGGGATTCACCGCGTACCTTCCCGCCTGCAGTCTTGAAAGAGAAAGAACCTCCGTGGTGAACTGGGAGAGCCTGTCAATGTTTCTCTTCATCATGTCGAGATATTTTTTCTGCTGTTCGGTTACTTCGCCGAGGGAACCATCGAGGAACATCTCCACTGAGGATTTCAGCGGGGTCATCGGCGTCCTTAGTTCGTGCGTTATTATCGAGACGAACTCATCTTTTATCCCATCGAGCTTCCTGAGTTCCTCCATCACCAGCTGCTGCGCCTCGAGCTTTCGCTGCGCCTCTTCGGCCTTCTTGCGGTCCGTGACATCGCGGAAGATGCTGAAAGTGGCAACAGGCTGTCCATCCACGAACTTGCATGAGGCGCTTCCTTCGATCATGATTTCTTTGCCGTTCTTCCCCACAAACACGGCTTCAATGTTGCTGATGGATTCTCCGGAAAGCACGCGCTTGAATATTTCCTGGTAGTGCGCCACGCTGTCGGGGTGGATTATATCGAACAAGGACAGTTCCGTGACCTCCTCTTCGGAGTAGCCGAGTATCTGCAGCCATGCCTGGTTTACGTACAGCAGCGAGCCGTCCGGTGCCATGCTCTGGACAAGGTCGCTGATGTTCTCGAGGATGTCACGATACTTCTGCTCGCTCTCGCGCAGCGCCTTTTCGGCCAGCTCACGCTCGGCCCGCATATGAAGGGCCATGATACCGAAAGCTGTATCATCCGCGAGTTCGGTCAGCATCTTCAATTCGCCTTCGTCGAAGGCATCCGGCTCCGCGGCGTAGATGTTCAGAGCGCCAAGAGGTCTGCCGTTGGCAATAAGCGGAAAAGCAATAGAAGATGCATACCCGCGTTTAAGCGCCTCGGCCCGCCACGGCTCGAATTCCGGGTCAGTGGTGATATGTCTTGAGATTACCGGCTTGCCGGTTCTTATGGCTCTACCGGTGGGGCCGCAGCCGCGCTCCGTATCTGCCCAGGTGATGTTCACCGTATCCAGATAACCTTCCTCGTACCCCGCCTGCGCTACAGGGCGCACTGTCTTC
>CAYWBA010000100.1:0-2005 GCA_964455955.1 uncultured Planctomycetota bacterium
TATCAGTACAACGTCTGTGGCCTTGCGAATCCTGTATGCACTCTTGTGGACCACCTCACACTCACCTAAAATCGAATCCATAGATAAAAGGGTTGTACGTGCCAGCCGCTGTTCTAAGGTAACAGGGATTCTCTACAAAAATCCCCCCGTGTCAAGCCTTTCGTGCCAGGCTCTTTTCGAGCCAGCCTGGCAGGTGAATCGAATCATGCATACTCCAGCCGGTAAGCTTGTTTATCCTAATCTTCTTCTTCATCCGGATATTCAGGATTACGGATTTTTGTCAGCAATCGCTCCCCTATTTCATGAATGACCACATTCGGCCGTTCGCGCTCGATAATCTCGCGGTCGAAACGGTGCGTCCACAGGCACGCCATTCTCCCAAAATGTTCGGACAGGAAAGGAATCAGCGCCACAGCCAATGAGTCTCTGAACATCACGGCGCGAGGAATCTGGCCGTTCTCGCACTCCATTACCACGGGGTCTCCGCGCCCGCGCCAGTGCCGTATTGTGAGGAGGTATTCAGGGTCCACGCGCTGTGCGTGACGCGGCTTCTTTGGCAAAAAGACCAGCCTCTCTTCTTTGATTGAACTCTGCTGGCCTATCAGTCTTGCCAAATCTCCCCCGCGTTCCATAACTTGCTGGCAGGTGAAGTTGACCCTGGACAAGGGTTTGGCGTCGGGGAACCACTTTGACAGCCTCGACATTATCTCCCGGTACGCGACGAATGCGCCCTCGTCGTTCCAGTGGGTGTCGGTACGGTGGAAGAGGCGCTCGTGCTTCTTGGCCTCGAAAAAAGCATCGCGCAGGTCCAGTATCTCGACGTCGGAGTTGGCCTGCATGTGCTCCATAAACTGCTCGAGGCGTGACTTCTCGCCTACCCGGGTAAGCCAGCCAGGCAGGTACTCCGGGTAGATTGTGTGCTTGTTGGGCACGACGGTGATAAGAAAGCGTATCCCCCGCTCCGCGAGCCAGTCACGCCTGTCTTCAAGCACCCGCTGCCACTCGGCGAGCTGCTCTGCGCTGAAAGGCTTGGTTGCCCGGCAGCAAAACTCGATAATCCGGTCACCTGTAAAGAAGAGCCAACCTTCCTTCCCCTCCATGACTTTGGGAGAGGAGACCATACCAAGCCACTTGACCTTCGCATCGCTGTGCCAGTTTATCAGCCAGTTGCGGTACCCGAAGTGGTCGTTGAAGTAGGCATCGTACTTGGTGGGGTACTTCACTACGGCTTCCCAGCCCAGGCTGAAGACGGGCTTCTCCGCGAGCTTGCGCTTCTCGATAGGTGCCCGTGACCTGTCAAGGCCGAAAATCTTGTCGGCAATCGGCAACCACAGCACAAGGACAAACATCGCCATAAACGCGATGTCGGCTCTCCAGTGGGTTTTGTATTCCACATCGGCGGCCATCGCGTCCTCCTAAAACCGGAAATAAATAAACGGGTTGTACGTGCCGGCCGCAAGCCACGATGCTGATGCAACAAGCATGAATATAAGTACGACCCCTACACCGAATGAGAGAAACTCATCCAGCGCCGCAGGCACCTTGCCTGTGCGCGAGGAAATATACCTCTCCCGCAACCTGCGCAGGCGTGGTATGACCGGTGCCGAGAAGATTATGCCTGCTGCCATCGCGAGCACAAGCTCGGTATCAATATGCATCATCACATTGTGTTCCAAACCCGCACCAGACGCGAACCCAAGCATGGCAAGCAGGAACATCCTGGCCTGCGAGAGCGTCTCCGCGCGGAATATGGCCCAGCCGACAAGAAACACGGCAAGCGTGTACAAATGCCCAACCGGCGCCCACCAGGATTTCAGCCATTCGCCGAACCGCGTCCGCTCTATCACCAGGAAAAATCCGTGAAAAAGTCCCCAGATTACAAAGGTCCAGCTCGCACCATGCCATAGCCCGCACAGGAAGAAAACTGTCACAAGGTTAAAGTAAACCCTGCCGGCAGGCACCCGGCTGCCGCCCATCGGCAAGTACAGGTAATCCCGGAACCACG
>CAYWBA010000100.1:2015-9772 GCA_964455955.1 uncultured Planctomycetota bacterium
GATATGCCAGCGCTTCCAGAACTCCCTTATCGAGCGCGCTACGTAGGGATAGTTGAAGTTCTCCAGGAAACGGAAACCCAGCATCCGACCCAGGCCTATTGCCATATCCGAGTACCCGGAGAAGTCAAAGTATATCTGGAGCGTGTAGCAGATGATTCCCAGCCACGCAAGCCCCGGCGTAAGCTGGTCGCCCGGTATCGCGAATATTTTGTCGGCCGGTATGGCAACGATATTTGCTATCAGAACCTTCTTGCCAAGCCCGATGACAAACCGCCTCGCGCCTGTCGCAAAACCCTTCCGGCTGATTGTCCGCTTTATCAACTGGCCCGCTATGTCGCGGTAACGCACTATCGGCCCGGCTATAAGCTGCGGAAACAGCGAAATGTAAAGCGCTACATTGACGGGGTTCCTCTGCACCTGGGCTTCCCCGCGGTATACATCTATCACGTACGACATCGCCTGGAACGTAAAGAACGATATGCCTATCGGCAGGTAAACGGGTCTGAGAACTACCGGGAGGATGTGAAACGCTGACAGAAACCCGTTCACATTGTCAACAAGAAAGTTCGCATACTTGAAGGTGCACAGGAGTCCCAGGTTCACTACTACTGCGCACGCCACGGCCCACTTCGCCGACGCCTTGCCCCGCGTCCGGTCCACCCAGAGGCCGAAGAAGTAGTTCGCCGTAATCGAGGCAAGCATCACCAGCACGAACCACGTCTCGCCCCAGGCGTAGAAAAGCAGGCTGGCGACAAGGAGCAGCGGGTTCCTCAGTTCCCTGCGGACCAGTACAAGGTGCAGCACAAGTATGAAAGGCAAAAACAGGAAAAGAAATATCGGCGAGCTGAATACCATATTCGCCCTTCGCTGCAGTAATAATGACGGTGTTCTAAATTAACAGGGATTCTCTATAAAAAACTTACTGTGTCAAGCCCTTCGTCACCACCTTGTCCAGAGCCCGCCAGAAGAATGCTCAAGCTCAAGCAAAAATTCCTGACCTTCTTGGCAACAGATACCGATGTATAAAGATGGTGGTCTATGGGGTTCCCAAACGGTCTATACAGACTGGTTTCTATGAGATGGCCAAGCACGATTTGATACGGAGGCGCTGCAAGGAAATACCAGTGCCGTGCTGCTTTGGGGTCGTTGTGCTGACCGCGGCCGCGAGGGGACTTGCGCTTTTCATTGGTGGTTTCTCGTTGCTGAATCTGTTCGCCAGGTTTCTGAGCACTGACTTTGACCTCAACATCTGGTGGATTGACTTCCGGCCTGCACCTGCGGTGGTCTCGTACCCGCTTATTACCCTGTGCGCCGTGTTCCTGCTTGCATACGCACTCAAGCCACAGGCTGGCGTCTGGCGCCGCCAGGTCTCGTTCGGCCTCATCGCTCTGATTCTTACTGTCGTTGCCTGGAACATAGCTAACTACTATGCGCTCCTCGTCCTGCACTGCTTCAATACAACTGTGCCCGTTCCTCTGTCACTATTTGTAGCAGCCGGGCTTGCAGTAACAGGTTTCGCAGTCCACAAGAATGTGTCCACCGGATACTCCCCGGGGGAAATTCTTCTTGCAGCAGCCACATTCGCTACGTGTGTTATCCTTTTTCCTCTCGGACAGATAATGTGCTTCGGCAATACAGACTATAGAGAGCCGGCGGACGCGATCATCGTCTTCGGTGCCAAAGCTTATGCCGACGGGACACCCTCAGACGCACTGGCTGACAGGGTGCGCACCGGTTGCCAGCTTTACAACTCAGGACTTGCAGGAAAGATTGTCTTCTCCGGCGGGCCGGGAGATGGCGGGGTTCACGAGACGGAAGCGATGCGCCAGTTTGCCTTGGGTCTCGGTGTGCCCGACGAGGCGATTGTACTCGACCGCGGTGGTTTCAACACGCGCGCAACTGTTAGAAACACAACTGAAATCTTCAGGAACATGAACATCGGACAGGTGCTTGCAGTGAGCCACTTCTTTCACCTGCCCCGCATAAAGATGTCATATAACCACGAAGGCTACGATGTTCTCACAGTTCCAGCGGAAGAGTCCTATGTGCTGACCAAGATGCCTTACCTTGTCATGAGGGAAATTGCAGCCTTCTGGTTCTATTACATGCGCTTCCTCACAGGCTCTTAGTATGATTGACAATTACTGGAACCCAAAGACGGCTCGTGTAAAGTGCACTTAACACGGCGCGCATTAACGCTGGGGGTCCGGCTTGCCGAGGTAGCGGGAAATCGAGCAATATCACGGCCTTGAGCGAACTGCATAGTGGCGCGCCATATTGGTATGAGATTTGCATTGAATAAAAGCTGCAAGTGTAGTACTCCTGATGCGGGGAAATAAGATGCTCAGACTGGTCATACGTGAGAGCGGCATAGAGCGCGGAGTGGAGTTCGATCTTGACAAGATCACCATCGGGCGCGCAAGGGCTAATGCTGTGGCTGTCTCGGAGCGCAAGGCGTCGCGCAAACACTGCACAATAAAGAAGACAAGCCATGGCTGGTTTGTGATTGACCTGGCATCAAGGAACGGGACAAAGCTCAACGGCAAGGAGATTCACAGGGCGCCGCTTGCTCCCGGCGATGTTGTCTCGATAGGTGAAACAGAGATTCACTTCGAGAAAGTGCTCAAGGATACCCCACCCAAGCACAAGGCGCGAGGCCAGCAAGAAAAGGTTAAGAAAAAGAAGTCCGGGAAATGGTATTCTGTTCGCACTTCCGTTGCAGCGGCGGCAGCGGGTTTTGCTGCTGTTCTCGTTGTTACAACGCTTTTGCACACTGCTCTGTCTGGAAAGACCCAGGAGGAACCTGCCAGCCTGACAGATACGGCAGAACACGCTGCAAGCCAAACAATTCCCGGCAAACCGAACAGCCCGGATGAGCCAAAGCGGGAAGATACATCACAACTGCTTCCACCTGTTCAGCCTGCAGCGCCCGAGTCACCGGCTCAAAGGAGTGCAGCCGGCCACGTGGATACTCCGGAGGCGCAACAGACGCCCCAGCCCACTGCAAGGGAACAGGAACTGATCGAGAAGGCCCGCAACTTTCTCGAAAAAGGCGACCTGCGCGCAGCGGAGGACATCTGCAAGGCGCTTCTCATGACCTCCGAATCGAAAGAAGTCCTGCGAAAGACAGGGGATATCCTGAGTGCGATACTATCAGCCCGGCACGCAAACGACAAGGGGAGGGAGCGCGCCGGGGAGCCGGTGACAGGGAAGGCGCAACAGAAACCTGCTGAGCAGCCCAAACATCCGGAAACCGAGCAGCCTGCAAAGCCGCGGGGCGTACCAGATACAACGCCCGGGCAGGCGCGCAAACAGCAGCCTGCTACACCACGGCCGCAGCCTCCCAAGCCGGTTGGAGACAACAAAGACGACGAGACCAGACGCGCCCGGAAGGAATCCCCTTTTCAAAAAGAGATAAACAAGGCTGTCGAGAAGGGCGTCAACTGGCTTCTCAAACAGCAGAACAAAAACGGTTCGTTCAAAGGCCCATGGAGTGTCACCTATCCCATGGGTCAAACCGCGCTCTGCCTGCTTGCGTTGCTCAAAAGCGGCGTGAACAGGAACCACCCCGCTGTAAACAAAGGGTTCAACTATGTCGGGAAACTTTCTCCCAAGAAAGTATATTGCGTCTCACTAATGTTAATGGCACTGGAGGCCTACTACACGCCGGCCGAAAAGGGGCGGGGCAAAGCGAATAAGAGCTCTGCAGGCCCCCCCGAACGCGCCTCGGCAAAAAGAATGGATGCGGCTACACGCAAACGTGTCTCTTGCCTCGCCGGATGGCTGGCTGGCGGCCAGCGGATGGGTATATGGAGCTACGGCGACTCCGACCACGCGCCACTGCGTGGCGACCTGTCAAACACGCAGTTTGCGGTGCTGGGGCTTAACGCTGCCCTGAGAATGAAATTCAAAGTCCCACACAGAGTATTCAAGAACGCCGCCGACTACCTGCTCAAGTATCAGGGCGAGGCGAAGGAAAAGTTCGAGCCGCCTTTCAGAGTACCTGCGGCCGACTTTAGCCTTGAACAGCTCCGCAGGCTCCAAAAAGATTATTACAAGCGCCTTTCAGACAAGGCCAGTACAGCCAAGGATAGCAAACGCTCCAGAAAGCAGGCGAAAGCAACCCCGAAAACGCAACCGGTTGAAGAAGATCCCTACCGGCGCCTCGGCGTCGAAGACAAAAAGCTCAAAATGTACCCGCGCGGCTGGCGGTACATCCAGGTTGCTAACAAGAGACAAGCAAATTTGAGCTGCACCGGCAGCATGACAGCCGCAGGCCTGGCGTGCCAGATAATCTGCAAATCAGGGCTCCATGGCACCAAGTACTGGACAAGGCGTCACGCAAAGCAGGTGAATCAGTCAATAAGGGACGGTGCAGCCTGGCTTGCGAAACACTTCACTGTCCGGTACAACCCTTCCGGGGGGCCGGATACGGATGGCGGTGGCCAGCTCTACTATTACCTCTACGGCCTCGAGCGTGCAGGCGTGCTCGCGCTTGTCAAAAATTTCGGCCCCCACGACTGGTATGAAAAAGGCGCTCGCTTCCTCATAAGACGTCAGAAACACGACGGCTCCTGGCCGGGGTCTCACCAAGTCCCAAACCAGGACACAGACCCTGCCAACACCTGCTTTGCCCTCCTGTTCCTCAAACGTGCTACAACCCCCATCGTTTCCATCCCCGAAAAAGAGGGGGAGTCCATATACACGGGTGAAGACCTCTTCAAGAAAAAGGAAAGGGATGTCCCCGGGGACAGGCAGCAGGATAACCCCCAAGGGCGCCGAGCGGAAAAAGGGCTACGCCACGACGGACCAATAGGCCGGGCGATTGACAAAGGCGTGGACTGGCTGCTCAGGCATCAGAATAAAGACGGTTCTTTCAAAGGCGCCTACAGCGACAGCTATCCCATGGGCCAGACTGCTTTGTGCCTGCTCGCTTTGCTTAAGAGCGGTATTGACAAGAATCATCCTGCAATCAAAAAAGGGTTTAATTACGTCCTGGACCTGCCGCTGCGAAGAGTTTACAGCGTATCAATTCTCATAATGGCAATCGAGGCCTACTGCCAAGACGCGCCCAATCCCGAAACTCCCGAAGGCATCAAAACATCCCCATCTGGCGCCGGAACTGACTTGGCTAAGGCGTGCCTCTCTGACGCCGTTCGGTGGCTGATTAGCGCCCAGAGGGACTGCCTGTGGTCCTACTTTAGAACCGGAACGGAGAAGATAGGAGACATGTCCAACACCCAGTATGCGCTGCTTGGCCTCAACGCCGGCCTGCGCATGAAAATCAAGATTCCGGCCCGAACTTTCAAAAAGGTTGCCGATTACCTCCTGAAATACCAGGGCAAGAAAGCTCCTCAACTCAAGCCCCCGTTCAGAGTACCAGCAGCCGACTTCAGCATGAGTCAACTGCGCAAGCTGGAGAAGGAGTACCTCAAGTCCGCCGCGGGCGACCCCCCCTCGCCGGCGGGTGCTACCCGCCCTCCTGAAAATCCGGCCATAGACCCCAAAACCACCCTTGACAAAGACCCCTACCGGCGCCTCGGCGTCGAAGACAAAAAGCTCAAAATGTACCCCCGCGGCTGGGGCTATACCCCCAGCAGACTGAGATCCCACATCTACGCCAGCATGACCGCGGCCGGAGTTTCAAGCCTCATTATATGCAAGGCGGGGCTGACCGGCTCCAGGTACTGGACAACCAAGTATGCAAGATTGGCAAATCAGGCTATAAGAGACGGTGCAGCCTGGCTCACTGTCCATTTCCACGACGATGTCTCTGTCACTGCAGCAAACGGCTGGGGTTTCTACTACTACATCTACGGAATAGAGCGGGCGGGCGTGCTCGCCCTCGTGAAAAAATTCGGACCCTATGACTGGTACTCCGAAGGCTCAGAAATCCTGCTCGAAGAGCAGAGGCCGCAAGGCTGCTGGACAGACCCGCAACCACCTAACAGGGGTCGTGCTGCCGGGTGCAACCCGGTGGTAAACTCGGTTGACACCTGCTTTGCCCTCCTGTTCCTCAGCCGCGCGACAAAGCCCATAGTCTCCGGCGGCGAGATAATATATACGGGAGAAGACCTGTTTAAGAAGAAGCAAAAGAAAGCAGGCGAACAAGAAAATCCCGGACAAAATAAATAACCAACACCACCCTTGCTCAATTTTATCAAAAATATTTTGACATCGAATCAACTTGATGCTATGTTCAATTTTGTGGTTTTATTGGGGGGCTGCAAGAGAAAAACAACCTATCAAGTCTGCGGGTGCCCCGGAAGGGGAGAATAGGGAGAGCGGTGAAAATCCGCTGCGACTGTCGCTCGCTGTAACCGGTGACGAAAGCCGTTGCAAGCCACTGCTCACATAGGTGAGTGGGAAGGATACGGCAAGTAGGCCTGAACCGGAAGCCAGAAGACCTGCCCGCAGATATCCTCTGAGATTCCTGTGACATGAGAGCTGGAGGAATGCGTCATACAGCTATTCAATGGCGTAATTGAACCCGGCTTGAGTCACAGGCCGGGTTTTTTGCTTTTTTCCGCTGCGCCGTTTGGCAAAGGATGGCTGTAGAATGAAATTGTCATATAGAAAGCTGACAACCTGCTTGCCGGTTGCTGCTATCGCCCTGTTTGCGGGACTGATGCTGTGCACAGGCATGCCAGGGAATAACGGCACGATAGAACCTGCGTCGGAGAGTTCCGCCCGCATTGAACCGGCGGCGCATTCCGGTGATGCCGGGCACATAAGCAGGAGAACAGTAGAGCAGGAGAACAGTAGAGCCGAATCCCTGCCCTCCGGCAGGCAGGGGATTGTACGAGAAGGTTCTCCGCGGGGAAGAGCGGCGGAATATGAATCAAGCAATCCAGCCTATGCTAATCATTCTCATAGCACCTTGCGCAAACCGGCGCGCGTGGCCGGCGTCGGCCAGAAGTATTTAGAAAAGAATCTCCCTCCGGCAACACCTGAAAAAAAGAAGGGGTCTAAGAGCAGCGATACGACCGGAGACAACCCGTCGGGGACTAAAGACACTTCATCTGTATTTGGAGGAGTACCTCTCGAGAGCACCGGCGGCAAGAAAGATGAAGAACAGTGTCAAAAGTGCTTGCAGCACCAGTCTCAGGAGGACGGTGAAAATCCGTTGCGACTGCAACATGAACATAATCAGGACCAGCTACAGGAAGAAGACCAGGAGGAAGATGAAGAAGAGGATGAGGAGGAAGAAGAGCCAAAACCGCTTATCGTGACGAAGGTTATCCAGACAGTCGCTCTCTGGCCGAATGAAAATGCCCAGTTTACCGCCAAGAACGCCGCCGGGCACGAAGGTGAGATAGTTGATTATCGCTGGGACTTCGACGCCGCTGACGGGATAGAGTTCGAGAAGACAGGCATGGAGGTAATTCACTCTTACGCCAAGCCCGGACTGTACACTGTTACGCTGAATATTCTCAACGACGAAGATGACGAGTTCCAGGGGCAGATTCAGGTCCCGGTTGCGGAAGAAGTCGCCCTGCCGCCGCCGCACTCTGCCGGGTTCTTCACCGCTATTGCGCTTCTAACAGACGGGAGGATTCTTGCCTTCGACGGGTTCTCGGTGCACAGGCAGAAAGAGAAGGGGAAAAGTGAATTTGACCCTGTAGCACACATTCCTGACGGGGAGGCGGCTGACCCGGCGTTCATCAGAATCGCGCCTGACGAAAACACGGTTTATCTCGGCGCGGGTGCGGGCGGCATGAGAATGGAGCAGTCGAACGGCAAGATATGGCGGTTCA
>CAYWBA010000101.1:0-9740 GCA_964455955.1 uncultured Planctomycetota bacterium
CGACTTACGGCATCTATTTACAGATTTCGCGGGGGGTCGGGTTACATTTGCGTGGCATAGCGTGAATTGGGAATTGACGCAACCTCTTGCTACATATACAGGTTGCGTCGAAACGCGAAGTGTGGGTGCGTGCAACATCTTGTCCTGCATGGAGTTACTGTGAAATATGGCATCTTAGGAACCGCCCCGGACAACCTTACAGCAATGCTGTTTCTTTCTAATAGTACAGACGCAAAAACAAGCGGAATCTTGCGGAAATTCCCTAAACCCAACAAATATCGTGTTGACCGTACGTAGTTGCTATGGTATCTTTATGGGGCACACTCTTTCGTTAATTTGCGGGGCCAATCGTGGAAATCCGCTGTCCGTACTGCAATGAAGTGATAATAATCTCCGAGGAAGAAATTGATTTGCCTGTGAAGTGTCCTCGATGCAGGAAAACGTTCGTCTGGCAGGACGTTCTATCAGATAACGAAAATAAAAAACATCGACGGGCCCGAAGACCAGTGCCTTCTGTAGAAAAAGTTCGTCGAGGTTTGGAGAAGCAAGAGGAGAAACAGAAACGCCTTATTGAAGGAGCACGGCAGAGAAAAGAGGAAAAAGAGAAAGAGCTACGAGAGATACGCTGGCACTGCGGCCAATGTGGCAAAGGACTTTGTGAACTCGACTTCCAAGAAGGAACCGGTTTGTATGATGATAGAATGGAGAGAGCTTATTGCAGAGATCATTCCCCGGCATGGCTCCTGCGAAGCCACACAAGAGTTAGACCAGCTGCGCGAACAGAGACCCCTCAATCTCCTCTGCGGGCAAAGACAGCTCAACCCTATCGCACCCACGAGCCGCCGCGCTATGACAAGGACCGCGCCCAGTCCTCTCTGAGATGGATTGCTCCGGCTATCATTATTGCGGCAGTAATCATCATCGGCGGGTATATCGGATACGTAGAGTACAATAAGTATAAACTTCGGCAAAATGCCGAGAAATTCCTGGACAGTTTTCAGCGCGGCTATAATGAGGGAGAAGCGGCTGCGCAGAGACTGAAGAAAATTCCCCCGAACGAGCGCTGTCGCAATTGTAACGGTTGGGGGCGCCTAATATGTCCCAATTGCATGGGCGATGGATGTGCAAGCTGTAATGAACAAGGTTGGATTGATTGCCCTGCGTGCGAAGGCACAGGCAGGAAGCAGTAGAACTTTCGCAGTCAGCCTGGGCGGTGAGAATGAAGCGGTTGTGGGACGAGAAAAGCTACTTTGCAAGTGTGCCAGCCTCCAATAGCCTGCTGACTCAGAAATTGTACGAATTCTCAAAGAGTGTTGGGGAGATACATTGGGGAAAAGGTGAACGCGGTTCTTTTATCCTTAAATTCATTGACTCACGCAGGAAACCGGTCAGTGTGTATTACGTCTATAACGTAGGAAGTGTGTGGTTCCCGTTCCAGAGTTTCAAGGCAAAGTACCACAATGCGTATCAGACATTTATGGAGGAACTGCACGCCATATTAGGTATCTGGAGCGACAGCGGGAATCCGACCTGCCCGGTCCATAGGATTGTTGAACACTTCCCAAAGTTCACCGAGGCGGTTAGGAAGTTCAAGGAAGCGATACAACGATAACTTCGGCTTCCCCGTTCAGCCGCGCCTCGCAAAACTCCGCTCTTCTTATTACCCTGGGGGGATTTGGAGTTATGGCATTTTCTCCGTGTTCTCTGCGTCTCTGCGGTGAAAAGGGGTCAGGGCTGATTTTGGTTGCAAATGGGTGAGATTTCTGGTAGGCTGCGGTTGAGAATGCGCTTGTATAGCCTGGAGGAAGAGATGCGTATCACAGCTATAGTCCTTGCGACCTGTCTGATTCTGCTGACTGCGAACTGCATCACGACGGAGGTCACCCGGCGCACTGTCGCCGGCGACGAGGTGAAGGAAGGCCCGGCCCGAATTGTCAGGGCAAGTGAGGTGGATGAAGAGAAGGGCGTGATAAGCAAGCCGGCGGAGCCGGATAAGCCTGAGGAGATGCCAGTGGCTGGAACTGACGAAAAGGTTGAGCAATTACCCGAGTTCAAACCGAGACGCACCGCAGAGGAGGTAAGCAAGAAGAAGGCGCGCAAACTGCTTGAGGAAATGAAGCCGGAGGTTGTGAACCGGGACGAAGCGCGGGCCAGGAAGCTCGACGAGATGTTAAAGGAAGTCAAGAACGCGGAGATTTCAGAAGAGAAGAAGGCCGAGGCGGAGAAGAAATTCGAGGAGGCCGAGAAGCTGCATTCGCAGAAAAAGAGCGAGGAGGCGGCCGCCGCTTACCAGGCTGTTTTGGAGATAATGCCGACCCACAAGGAGGCGCTCGAGCGGCTGAAGCAATGCTACGATGACATGGATAAGGCGGGGACAAGCCCGCACGTGGTCAGGAAGCCGGCAAGTGCGCAGGACATGCTGCTTATTGAGCAGATGTACTCCTCGGCAGTGCGGCTGTACGAAGAAGGAAAGAAAGACGAAGCGCTGAAGAAATTCACGGAAGTGGTTAGTATGATAAAATGGGCGGAAACCAGGATAGATACGAAAGGGATACTGGAGAAGGCGCAGGAATACGTTGAGAGGATAAAGATAGAGAAGGAACTGGCGAAGCCTGCTCCAAAAGAAAAAGAAGATAAGGAAAAGAAAGAGGAGCCGCCAGAGAAGGAAGGGGCTGAAAAGCAGCCCGGGCAAGAAAAAAAGTAGCGAACCACACTCAGAGCAAGTGACTATCATGGGACTGCGAACACACACCTGCGGCGAGCTTTCCGCCGAGCTTGAAGGAACGCAAGCTGTACTTTGCGGCTGGGTTGAGAACAGGCGCGACCACGGCGGCGTGCTCTTCATAGATATAAGGGACCGCTACGGGCGCACGCAGGCTGTCTTTAACCTGGACGAGGACAAGGAGCTTTACGAGGCGGCATCCCGGCTGGGAAGCGAGACTGTGGTAATGGTCAAGGGCGAGGTGCGAAGAAGGCCGGAAGGCATGGCCAATCCCGCACTGGCCACCGGCGAGATAGAGGTTTGCGCGAGCGAGCTGACAGTTTTGAGCAAGGCGCAGCCGCCGCCTTTCGAGCTTGCGGAAGCGGACAAGGTCAGCGAGCTTACGCGGATGAAGTACCGCTACATTGACATGCGGCGCGAGCGCGTGACGAAGAACCTGATTTTCCGCCACCGGGTGATAAAGGGGATACGGGACTATTTCGACGGCAAGGGGTTTATCGAGGTTGAGACGCCCTTTCTGACAAAATCCACGCCTGAGGGTGCAAGAGATTATCTTGTGCCGAGCCGGACCTACCCGGGCAGGTTCTACGCCCTGCCCCAGTCGCCGCAGCTTTTCAAGCAGTTGTTTATGATAGGCGGGCTGGACAAGTACTTCCAGATAGTCAGGTGCTTCCGGGACGAGGACCTGCGCGCCGACCGGCAGCCGGAGTTCACGCAGCTTGACGTGGAGATGTCTTTTGCCGATGAAGGAGACGTGCAGGAGCTTCTGGAAGGGATGGTGGCCCGGGTTATGCGTGAAGTTGTGGGGCATCCGGTCGAGCTGCCGCTTCCGAGGATGAGTTACGCGGAGGCAATGGAGCGCTACGGGTCTGACAAGCCGGACACGCGCTTCGGAATGGAGCTTGCGGACATTACCGACATTGCGGCATCATGCGAGTTCAAGGTTTTCCGGAGCGTTGCCGGGGCAGGCGGGCTTGTACGCGGAATCTGCGCGGGAAAACAGTTCTCCCGCAAGGAAATTGACAGCCTGACCAACTACGTAAAGGAATATGGCGCCAAAGGGCTGGTCACGTTCAAGGTCGAGGGCGAGAGCCTGACCTCAAGCGTGGGCAAGTTCTTTACTCCCGGGCAGCTAACCGAGATACGCAGCCGGTTTTCCGCAAACGAAGGTGACACTATCTTTGTCGTAGCGGATACCCGGAAGGCATGCCTGACCGCACTGGGCGAGCTGCGGGTGCACCTGGGGGACATGCTCGAGCTTAAAGACCACTCTGAATACCACTACCTGTGGGTAACCGGGCCGCCGCTTTTCGAGCTTGGCGATGACGGCGAGATAACCCCCACCCACCATCCTTTTACCGCACCCAGGGCTGAAGATGCAGGGATACTCGAGGAGAAGCCGCTGGAAGTCCGCTCGTGCGCCTACGACCTGGTGCTCAACGGGGTCGAGCTTGGCAGCGGGAGCGTCAGGATTCACGATACCGAGGTCCAGAGCCGGGTGTTTGCGGCTATCGGGATAGGGGAGGAAGAGGCAGCTTCGCGCTTCGGGTTCTTCCTCGAGGCGCTCAAGTACGGGACGCCGCCTCACGCAGGTATTGCGCTGGGGCTTGACCGGGTGGTTGCGGTGCTGGCGGGCGAGGAAAGCATCCGCGAGGTCATAGCCTTCCCGAAAACCACGAGCGCGGCATGCCCGCTTACCGGCAGCCCTTCCGATATTGACGCAGCGCAACTCGCGGAGCTGAAACTGCGAGTGATGAAGGAAGAAGATTGACCCTTCTGACGAAAGAGGCGCAAAGATGCTGAAAAAGATTCTACTGGTGCTGGCGGTGGTTGCAATCGCGGCAGGCCCAAGCCTGTGCCTTGCAGGCTGCGAAGAGAAGGCTGAAGGCAAAGGCGAGAAGCAGAAGCTCGATGGCAAAAAGATTCTCATGGTAATCGCCTCAAGCAACTTCAGGGATGAGGAATACGCCGAGCCAAGAAAGCTGCTCGAAGCTGCGGGTGCTAAAATTACCGTCGCATCCTCCTCGCTCAACGAGTCTGTCGGCATGCTGAAAAAGGAAAAAGTCAAACCCGATGCGCTGATAAGCAATGTGAAAGCTGAAGATTACGATGCTGTGATTTTTGTCGGCGGCGCAGGGGCCAAGGAGTACTTCGACAGCGATGATGCCCACAAGCTGGCCAAGGATGCTAACGCAAAGGAAAAGATAGTCGCGGCTATCTGCATAGCGCCTTCAATCCTCGCAAACGCCGGGATTCTCAAGGACAAGGAGGCAACCGCCTATTCGTCTGAAAAGAAGAACCTCACTGAGAAAGGCGCGAATTTCAAGAACGAAGACGTGGTTGCGGACGGGAATATTATCACTGCCAGCGGACCGCCTGCCTCAGCAGAATTCGGCAAGAAAATAATTGAAAAGCTGTCCGAATAAGCGCTGAGAGCTTACGCTATTTGCCGGAAGAAGGTGGGGCGTGGAAGACAATGTCGGGAACATTCTCCACAGATACATCTTCCTCGTAGATTAGCTTGCTGTCCTTGCAGTTATCGTCTACCCCGTTACAGCCAACGCTGTATAAATAGAAGTCATCCACCTTGCGGCGGTAGATTAGACTCCTGCCTGAGAACGGGTCAGTGAGAAGTTCCTTCGGAACAAGGTCGCCAAGTGCTTTAAGGCTTTCTGGCAATCTTCCGTTCCTTGCCTGGTACAAGCGGATTGCGAATAGAGCAATTGTGCCTCGAAACAGTGTTTCATGCTTCGCAAATAATCTGACGAATTTTGACAGGTCGGGTACCGCAATCTGAGCAAAAACTGCCTTCCAAGAACCGAGATCTGGCATTCCTATTTTCTTGTAAAGCGCTTCCCGGCTCTTTAGCTCTTCCGGGAGACTGTAGTACTCTGCAGGTCTCACTGTACGACATATCTCAAGATATTTCCTGAACATGGCTACATCCTGGTGGTAATCAAACAGAATCCTTGACAAATTGAAGGGGGATTGAGGATGTTTACTTTGTTTCTTCATTCCTGACGAATCTAACTCAGCAGTCATCTGAGGAATTTCCCTTTTTACACCGGTCAGACAATCTGCCAATATCATAATGAAGGTATAGTACTCTATCGTAAACATGGAAGAAGCATCCCCCTGGTCTCCATGCAACTTTACAAGGATGTTGAGGGCATACGACAAATCCTCCTGCACCAGTGTAGAATCAGATGCAAGCTCCAGCAAGCGCTTCAGGCCTATTCCACATGTGGCAATAGAAGACATTCGGGAGATAATAACCCGCTCGTGAGAAAATGTGTTTGCCAGCCGTACAACGTTCAGGTATTCCCTAACGGCATCTGATTTCCTGTCTTCAAGTAACGCAATGTCACCTCTCAGGGAATATATCTTTGCCGCGTTGCGCGAAGCAAGAAGGTCAGGGAAAGACGTTTCCGACCATTTATAGTATTCATACTCCGTTGTATATGCCCATTTCTTGTACGCAAAAGCTTTTTCTATCAGGCTGAGCGCTTCCTCATTTTCCGCAAGGTAGTCACGGAGGATTTTCGCATCCGATTCATTCTCAATCCGCGGGTCTCTTTGTTCTTCAAAGACTTCGGGGAGGTCGCCAAGAAGCTTAAGACCTTTGTTGATGACAAGCGCGCCGTTTTCATCGTCAGGTATTTTGGGGATAGAGGTGAGCCATGCGTCAACTTCTTTTCGCAATTCTTCACCGAGTCTGACATTGGACCTGTAGCGGCAATACGCCAGAATGCCAAGAATCAAGAATACTGCTATCGGCAGGCAAATCAGCGTGATTTTGACTTTCTTTTTCACTATCGAACGTCTCTGACTGCTAAGAGGCTATGTTAACTACTCCTCGGCGAGGAGGGCGATTTTCTCGTCCGGGCCGACAAGGACAAGGATGTCTTCGGGCAGGATTATGTAGTCGGCGCCGGGCAGGTCGTTGATTCTTTCTTCAAAGCCGTTTTCGTTGTCGGAGGAAACTCGTTTCTTCACCGCCACGAGTGTCACCCCGTATTTTTTGCGCATGTTTATCTCACCGAGCGAGTTCCCGTGGAACCGCTTGGGGGCCTGCAGCTCTACAAGGCTGTGGCCTTCGGCCAGCTCGAGGTGCGCGCTTATGTTGGGCCTGGTGAGCCTCTGGACGAGCCTCTGGGCTGCCTCTTCTTCCGGCATAATGACCTCGTCAGCGCCGATAAGGCTGAGGATTTTAGCCTGAATCAGGCTCCTGGCGCGGGTGATTACCCTTTCTACGCCGATTTTCTTCGAAAGCACGACGGTGAGCTGGTTGGCTTCGAAGTCTTCCCCTATGCCCACTATCACGGCGTCAACCTTGTCAATGCCCTGGGTCAGCAGCGCTCTCTCGTCAGTCGAGTCCATACGGACCGCGACCGTGACACTGTCTTTTATGTTTTCGATGATGGTGGGATTTGTGTCTATGGCAATGACTTCCGCACCGTCAGCGGAGAGTAGCTCCGCAATCATCCTGCCAAACCTGCCCAGACCTATTACTGCATAAGATGCCACTTTTGTCTCCTGTTAACCTACCATGACACTTTCGTCGGGATACTCGTACCTTCTGGACGCCTCCTGGCCGCTCATGGCGAGCATAAGCGTAAGAGGGCCGATCCTGCCAACAAACATAGTTACAATTATCGCGACCTTCCCGGCTACTGAAAGGGTGGATGTCACGCCTGTGCTTAAGCCCACCGTGCCGAACGCACTCACCACCTCAAACAGCATGCCTATGAAATTACCATCTTTCTCCGTTATGGTCAAGACCATGGTAGAGGCAAGCACAACGCAAAGGGATACAACCACAACCACTACCCCGTTGAAAATGACCGCCTGCGGGATTGTGCGCTTGAAAATCTCAACATGGCGCCGGTTGCGCAGGCGCGAGGAAACTGCCAGGAGGAACATGGCGAACGTGGAGGTCTTTACCCCGCCGCCCGTCGAGCCGGGCGAGGCGCCGATAAACATAAGCATTATGACCAGGAGCAGGGTCGGTGTCGCCAGCGCGGCGGTGCGGACTGTATTGAAGCCTGCGGTCCTCGCGGTCACAGACTGGAAGAAGGATGCCATCCACTTATCGCCTTCGGGGAAAGAAGCGAAGCTGCGCGAGGCTTCAAGCAGATACACGAGGAAAGTGCCGGCCGCAAGCAGGAAGATTGTTGTTATCAGGACAACTTTTGTCTGGAGGCCGAATCGGCGCAGCCTCTCAAGGCCGGGCTCTTTCGGGACGACGGTAAACTTCCCCTTCTTCTTCAACAAGCCCCTGAAAAAACTGAGGATGTTGTAGTTAACGACAAACCCGAGCCCCCCGATAACAATAAGCCCCGCCATCACGAGGTTAAGCGGAATGTACGACCTTGCGCCCATGAGGCTGCTCGAAAGGAGCGAGAACCCGCTGTTGCAGAAGGCGCTTACCGAGTGGAAAACGCTGAACCACATCTGCTGGCCAACCGTGTAGGCGGCGGGAAAGGGGAAGGTCAGGTATAAGGCGCCGGCACCTATCGCTTCCACGACAAACGTGGAAACAAGGATAAAGACCACGACACGGTGGAGCCCGAACCTGTTTTGAAGGCTGAGCGCGTCTCGCACCACGACTTCCTGCCTTATGCCAAGCCCCCTGCCGAGCGCCAGGCTGAAAAAGGCCATGAAGGTCATAAGCCCAAGGCCGCCGACCTGGATAAGGCAGAGAAGAACCGCCTGGCCAAAAGGCGAAAAATAAGTCCCTGTGTCCACAACTATAAGCCCCGTTACGCATGTGGCGCTGGTAGCTGTAAAAAGCGCATCCACAGCGTAGATACTGCCTGCGACCGTGGACTTGGGCAGCATAAGCAGTAACATACCAACAATTATGATTGTCAAGAACGAGAAAGCGACTGTAAGGGGGGTATTGACCCGAATCTTCGAAAGGGTATCGGCAAGAACACGGTAGGGATAGGCAAACAGGGCAAAGACTTTTACCGCCACAAGGAAGTAATGCCACTGTTCCCTTGCGCCGGTAAAGAGGAAAAGTACAAGCAGGATAGAGAGGAAACTTTCAACCGCGTTGCGGCGTATGTGCTCGCCAATATTCTGTGAGAAAAGGGCAAGAAGGATGTTTTTTGTTAGGAATACGGCGATAATAAAACAGTCAAGCGTATCAATAATACCCTTTTCGCCCTCTGTAATGCCTTGCCCGTAGGGAGTGGAGCCGAATTCCCAGACCAGCGTGAGGGCGCACAGGAAGGCAAAGACAATCTTGACCGAATGCAGGAGCCGGTTGCCGAATTCCTTGTGTTGTATCCTTAAATCTTCAAAACCCACTTTTAACCTCGGGATTTAAGAGTCTATCTCAGTACTTTCCGTGGCCGCGCGCACAAAGTTCTGAGATAGACTCTGGGTCCAAATGGTAGCAGGTAGGGCGCAGGTGTGCAAGGCAAAACCCCGGTAGACGGCGAAAGGGCGAAGGGAGAAGCTTGACTTTTTGTACTTTCTTTGGCTTGACTTGGAAGAGTTTTGAGGTTATAATTCATAGTTCGGTGGGTTTAGATTCGCCAAGTCCAGTCAGCTCTGGTGTCTGGCGTTGCAAAGGCGCTAAAAATGCAGAAAGTCAAGTGCAGCAAATGTGGTTACCTCAACGCACCCGATGAGCTTGTCTGCGGCATGTGCGGCGAGGTTTTCAAGAAAGAAAAGATAAAGCTTGGCGGAAGAAAGGTGGAGAATGTGACAGACTCCACCACCACCGAAACAGTCGAAGAGAAAACAGTAAAAAAACCCAGCCCGGCCCGCAAGACCAAAGTCAAGCAGAAAACCCAAATTAAGCCGGAGCCTGCATCCGGGCCGGAACCGAAGCTTGGAGTACAGACAGAGAAACCCGGCCGGGAAGCCAGGTTCGAACCTGTTATCGAGCCGGCGCCTGCACAGGCGCAAAAAGCGGTGATAAAGTCCGCTGTGAGAGATTTTTTGCAGACCGAAGAGTTCAGGCAGGCTATAAAAATCGTCGCGCGCGATATTGCACCACCGCAGC
>CAYWBA010000102.1:0-9701 GCA_964455955.1 uncultured Planctomycetota bacterium
TTATTCAACTGTACTGTAATGCGGGCCTTACCCGCGTAAACAGGCCTGACCGCCTGCAGCTTGCCGTCAGCTATATCGAGCCTAATGACATCTGAGGCCATTGCGGTTTGGAGCTTTGCAGCCACGTTCGGGGCGAGGTCGCGTCCCATAGAAGTTGCACTGAAAAGAATTACCCCGGGTTCCACTTCCTTGACGGCGTTTGCGACAGCCCTGGCGTATGCCTCGGGTGCGTAGTACTCGAAGATATCCGAGTCGGCGACAAGGATTCTGTCCGCGCCGTACTTTCCGAGTATTTTTGAAGTATCTGTAACACCTTTTCCAATGACCAGGGCGACCGCCTGGCTTCCGAGCGCATCTGCGAGCCGTTTAGCCGAGCTTACGGCCTCGTATGCTGCCTTGCGGAACTGGCCCTGTTTTTGTTCTGCAAACGCAAGTACATTCTTACCCATCAGAGCCTCCTGTTATCTTACAAGATTTTGGCCTCATTCTGGAGTTTGTCCACGAGAGTCGGAACTGCTTCCCTGCCTTCACCAACGACCTTTCCAGGCGGCCGGGAGGGCGGGTATTCCATCTTCAGGACAGTTATAAACGGCTCGCCCGCCTCGACCTCTTTGGTAGCGAGCGGTTTTTTCTTTGCAGCCATAATTCCCTTGAGTGCTGGCAATCTTGGCTCGGCAAGGCCCCTCTGGCACGAAAGCACTCCGGGAAGGTCAAGCTCGATTTTCTCTTCGCCGCCTTCGACTTCCTTGTGGACCGTGACGCGGGTTCCTTCGAGCGAGAACTTTGATATGTCGCTTACCGCCGGCCAGCCGAGTATCTGTCCCAGCATGGGGCCGACCTGGCAGGAGTCGTCGTCCACAGCCTGGCGGCCGCAAAATACAATATCGAACTCCTCTTCCTTTATGACTTTTGCAAGCTCTCTTGCCGTGGCGAGGTGGTCGCGGTCCTGCTGGGTTTCCTTGATGAATACGGCGCGGTCCGCGCCCATTGCGAGCGCCTTTCTCATGACCGGTTCGGTAGTTCCCGCCGGGCCGAGGGAGACGATTACCACCTCGCCGGAGCCCTGCGCTTCCTTTAACTGAAGCGCCTGCTCGACCGCTATCTCGTCGTAGGGATTAACCACCCACTGGACGCCGGTCTCGTCAATGTGTTTGCCGTCCTGGCCTACCTTGACCCGCGTCTCCGTATCGGGCACGCGCTTCACACACACTCCAATCTTCATGCCTGCCTCCCAATGCGCAATAAGTGTGTACTAAGTCTGCAAACCTTGCGTTTAGCCTGATTCGCGCCTATGGCGCAAAACAGGATAGTATCCTATTGGCGCGGCTGCCATCAAGCAAAAAATGCCTTTACTACATGGTGGAGTTGAGGGCTTTCAGTGCGCCTTGCGGCGTGGCGTTCCCGGGGCAAGCGGGCTGTTTGTGCCACGAGGCTTATTTGGGGCTAATGTTGAGGTGTTGTTTTATGTCTTTTAGCTGGGCGCCGGGTAGTTTGCCGCGGCGGTAGCATGCTACTGAATGCAGGCGCAACGCTTCCAGGAATTCCTGGCGGGCGCGGGCCTTGAGTTTTGCAGCCTCTGAGGTATCAGAAAGGCTTGCGAGTTTCAGGAGGAAGCAGCCGAGCATGTAGCGGTAGTGCGCCTTGACCGGGTGAAGCTGGACAGCTTTCTCGATGTCTGCGACAGCCTTGCGGGCGCCTTGGGCGGTCGAGCCGCCTGTCGCCATTTTGAGAAGGCCACGGCGGGAATAGGCGAAATGGCTCTTGCTGCGCCGTTTAATTACGGCTGTGTAGTTTTTCAGCGCCATGTTGGCGAAGTGGCGTTTTCCAGTCCTGGCAAAGATGTTTTCGTAAAGCTCTGCCGCGCCCTGATAGCTCTGGGCATGCCAGTGGCTCAGCTTCTGTGCTTCTTCAAAGTGTTTTGCCGCGCCTTCTGCGAGGACGGGGTCCATATGCGCCCTGGCGGCATCTTCGGCCAGGATTGTGGCGGTTTTCCTTACATTGTCAGCTTCAAGTGCGTGGGGTATGTAGAGGGCGCCGAAGAGCAGGATTATGATGATGAGAAGCGCCCCGGCCGAGATGCCGAGTTTGCTAAGCGGCTCCGGTTTCCTCTTTGGCTCTCTGAGTCGGCTTCTGGTGAGCAGCAGGCCAAGGAGGACCCAGAAGGTTGCGTTGATACCATGCGAGTGGAAGTCGAAGTCTATAAACGCGTGGCAGCAAAAGGCGAGCAGCCCCACGGCAATCCCGGCTGATGCGAGAGAGGGTTGTCCGCTTCCACTCAGCCGTGAGCGGGTCAGCAGCAACGCGGCGGCAAGCGCGACCCAGGACAGGCTTACCAATCCTATGGCCCGCGGGTCCAGGGAGATATTGCCGAACTTTCGGAGAAGGGCTATCAGGATAAAACCTGCCAAGCCTGCAAGAAGCATCGCAAGCTCGAGCCGAGAGTTCCCAGAGCCTGGGAGCCCGAGACTGCCTTCTCTTTCAGGGTACTGTACATTTTCCCTGTTGCATTTCGAGCGGTTATCTTGCCGGCCGGTGCCACCGGCCAGCTCTTTAGAATCAGGCGGGACTGGTTTGATTCTGAGCGAGGCGATATACCTTCTCGCTGCAAGAATAAGTATCAGCAGAAATACTGTTAGGCCTGCAATTCCAAGCTCGGACCAGATGGCGAGATAGGAGTTATGTGGTTTTCGGACTTCGGTCGCCCAGGGGGCCTGGTATATGGGATAATTCTCCTCGAAATTCGAGAGCCCGACGCCGAAGGGATTGCGAGCTATCATCTTTATAGATGCGTCCCAGTAGCCGAGGCGTACCTGAGCGCTATCCGGCAGAGAGTCAAAGCCGGCTGCAAGCATGATTGCTATCACAAGAACTGCGGCAACAGCAAGGACTATAACGACTTTTAATGCAGCTTTGCGGCGCTTTTGCGGGGGTTGCCGGTAAACCCAGCAGGCTGTACCGAAGAGAGCTGCGGCGGTTAGAATGGCGAGCCAGGCCCCCTTGGACCCTGAGAGATAGAGTGATAGTGCGCAGGCCGCGCCGCCGAGCAGCACAACGAAGCCAGCGGGGGTATTGAGCCTGCATCTGCGGAGAGAGCCGTAGACAAGGAAGAGCAGCAGGGGAATGACCATTACCAGGTAGCCGCCAAGCATGTTGGACAGGAGGAATGTGCCGAATGCCTCGTCCCGGTAAAGGCGGCTCATGAGGTCATGGTAGACGCTTGCCTGGACAACAAATTCCGAGGGGTACATCTGGTAGTACCTGCGTGTGAAGTCGAGTTCGTAAAAGTACTGGTAAAGTGCGAAGATAGATACTGCCACCGCGGTGGCGATGACTGTGGTGAGTACAATTCTGTATCGCTTTTCGTCAGCGCAAAGGTTTACAACAAGGAAGAAAACGCAGATATGCACAATCCAGGTAAACGCGGTGCTTGCGGCGGCAAAGACGTAGCTTGCCTGGGCTATGGAGAGCACGGTCAGCAACGCAAAGGCAAGGATGGGTATTCTCAGCCCTGTCCTCACTATGAGCATTCGGCTTGCAGACGGCCCGGAAAGAATCCAGAAGAGGAGGGAGAGCGCGGCAAACAGTTCGATGACCTTGTTGACAGAGGGTATGCTGGCTTCCTGGCTCAGGCCTGAGACCATCAAACGTGCAACTATGAACACCACGAGCAGGCCGAGCGAGATGTTGGCGAGCAACTCGGTGGAACGCTTTGCGGCAGGCGGGTGGTGGTTTAGTTGCATCTTGCATATATGGGTAGATGCGGTCATGCCAACCCTTTAGGCCGTTCAATTGCCATAACAACGCTTCCATCCCTGTACATGCGGACAGTACCTGTTGATTCCGACAAGGCTATTGCAGTAGCCTGGGTAGCTTCAGTGATTGCAGCGGCGGCCGCGTGCCGTGCTCCAAGGCCAGGTTCAAGTGGCTTATCACTCCCGGGCGGCTGCAGGTACGTCCCCGCAGAAAGGACTACGCCGTCCCCGCGTACGATAAATGCACCGTCTATTGACGCAAACTCCTTCAGGGTTTCTTCAAGCTCGGGGCTGAGGATGTTGCACTTTTCTTCAGGGTAGCCGTGGAAGGGGTTTATTGTCATCTGCTTGGTGTGGGAGAGAACCTTCTTCGCATCGCCCAGTACGAACATTGTGCCCAGCGGCTTTCCTTCTCTTCCTTCGAGCGAGAGCCGCGCGGCAATATCTATGGTTTTCACCAGCACTTCATGCTTGACCCCGGAGATGAGGGAATCTCCGCCGCTTGCGGTAAACATCTCCAGTTCTGTACCTGTTTCAACAACCATAAGGGTGTCGAGGGTGCGTGCTCCCGCGATACCGGCAAGGCAGACGATTTTCTGCCCTTTCTTAAGGACACCGCGTGCGAGGCCGACCACGGTGGCGAGCTTTATCTGGTCCATTCGGGTAAGGCTGAAACCGGGCACGGATATTGTAGCCTTCACGCACGCGGGCTTGGCGGCCTGCGCGGAGGAGTCTCTGGTTACGAGGACTACGGGGATATTTTCAAGAAGTCTGTCGAGCATCCCGGGGTCCGGCAGCGAGTCGGCATAGACCATGACAAATTCAGCGCCGGTGTTCTGGAGCACGCGGCATGCACTGCTGAGCAAGACCTCTGTGAGGGCAGTTGCGGATTTTTTTCTAGGCCGTCTGGTTGATTTTTTCATGCTTAGGGTTTCTGGATGCTTGTTATCCTGACAGATGTATAGGTTTGGCGATGGCCTTTCTTGGTACGTGAGTCTTTGCGCCTTCGAAACTTCAGCGTAACGGTTCTGGATGATTTTGTTTCGCCGAGGACTTCGCCAGTTACTTTGGCGCCCTCTATGGTGGGCTGGCCGGCCTTGACGCCATCTTCGCCGCTGTAGAGGAGGACCTCGTCGAACTCGATAGCCTGGCCCTTTTCGAGCTGCTTTTTGTCCACCTGTATAACCTGTCCTTCAGTTACCTTGTATTCTTTTCCAGTGTCTCTGATTACCGCGTACATATCTTCACTCCATTTTGCTCAGTTGGCCTGTTCGGTTCTTATTTCTCCGATTTCTATAAATGGTTCTGAAGTTATAATTATCTTCTTGTCGTAAGTGTTTTCAAGCTCGGCGAGCTGAGCTCGCATATTGTTCTGGAACTCTTCAGCCGCCTTAGGGTTCAGAATTACCCGCAGGGAGGTGACGTTGTTGCGCGGGATTTCAGCCTTTATCTTGCGCAGCGCCTCGAGAGAGACGGTTTCGAGGTTGCGTATGCGCCCCGTCCCGCCGCATTGCGGGCAGATTCCCGAGGAGCGGTGCTGGAGGCTTGGCCGCAGCCGCTGGCGGGTAATCTGCATGGTTCCGAACTGGCTGATCCTGGTCATGGAATGGCGTGCGCGGTCGGTTTTCATAAGGTCGCGCACGCGGCGTTCGAGCTTTCGGATGTGCTCATGTTTTTTCATGTCGATGAAGTCAATTACGATAAGGCCCCCGAGGTCGCGGAGCTTTATCTGGCGGACCACTTCTTCGGCAGCCTGCATGTCTATTTTGAAGGATGTTTCTTCCGCGTTCTTGGTCTTGAAGCGGCCGGAATTGACATCAATTGCAACCAGTGCTTCTGTCTCGTCAATAACTATGCTGCCCCCCTGAGGAAGCGCTATCTTGCGCTTGTATATCTCCTCAACCATGGGTTGCACCTCGTAGTGGTCGAAGATCGGAGTGGCGCTGGGGAACAGTTTCACCCTGTTCTTGTAGCGCGGCATGACCGCGGTGAAGAACTCGGTAAGGCTGCGGTGCACCTCGCGGGAATCAACTATTATTTCTTCCATATCCGGGGAGAAGATATCTCTGACAGTCCGGATGGCGAGGTCGCTTTCCTTGTACACGAGCATGGGCGCCTTTGCCGACTTGGATTTGTTTTGTATTGCCTTCCAGACGCGGGATAGGTAGTTGAGGTCTTTTTGCAGTTCGCGTTTTGTCCTGTCGGCCCCGGCGGTGCGGATAATAACGCCCAGGTTCTGTGGAGGATTCAGTTCCTTAAGCATCTTCTTGAGTTCCTGGCGCTGCTTCTCGTCTTCAATTTTCTTGGAGACTCCGATATGGGAGGAAAACGGCATGAGGACGAGGTATCTGCCGGGTATGCCGATATGGGTTGTAAGTGCGGGCCCTTTCTTTCCAATCGCTTCCTTGGTTACTTGGACAAGAAGTTCCTGCTCCGGGCGCAACAGGTCCTGGACTAACGGGGTGCCTTTGCGGGCTGCGCTGCGGTGCCTGGATTTCCTGCCCGCAGCCTGGTACGATATGTCGCCGGCCTGAAGAAACCCGTTTGCAGACCCGCCGATATTGACAAAGGCGGCCTGCAGGCTTCTTTCGACGTTAACGACAGCAGCCTTGTAGATATTGCCTGCCATATGCTGGCTGTCAGAGCGTTCGGTGTAATACTCCTCGAGCTTGCCGCCTAATACGACTGCGATGCGGCTTTCGGTGACTTCGGCCGCGTTAATCAGCATTCGCCGTTTTACCATAGGCTTGGTACTCCTGTGGGCAGGTGTGTGTATCTGCCGATATAATTAGTGGCACCAACTCCTCCGCGGGGGGCGCCAAAAAATTCAGCCCTTTGAAGCGTAGTGGTATCAGCCAGTACCGGGAAGATTTTCAGTCGTTTACCTCAGTCTTCTCCGCAGAGGGAGAGCAGGCCGGTATGACTCTTCTTCAAAAGAGGGTTAAGGTTCGGCCAGTCGAATGGGGCCGACTATTTCTTCCCTTCCGCCTTTCTCTTTTTCTTCTGTTCTTCAGCCGCACGAGCTGCAGCAGCCCTCGCTTCTTCCGCCTTGGTTCGCTCTTCGCGGAGCCTCGCTTCCAGATGCGCGGCTGCATTGGACCTGTACTTGTAATAGAAGTAATCAACCCTCTTTAACGTTCTGAGTTGTTCTTCCGTCTTGGTCAGGTGTTCTTCGGATGTCTTGATAAGCTTGGGTGTAATGAATATTACAAGGTTTTCCACCTTGTTTACCTGTCTCTTCCAGCGGAACAGTCCCCCTATGAACGGGATTGCGCTGAAGAACGGGATACGGGATTCCTTTTCAACTCTACGCTGGGTGAGCAGTCCGCCGATGACGGCTGTATTTCCGTCCTTGAGCAGCATCTTGGTTACAATTGTCTGGTCGAGAGTACGGGGCAGGTCAACGCGGGTTTTGCTAGCACCTTCTCCGGCTTCAAAACTCTCGAAGCCCGTCTTCTTATCTGAGGTGCCGGTAAGCTGGCTGGTCTTGGGAATAATAGTCAGGTAGATTTCGTCTGTATCCTTGATAACATGCGGGGTTACAAATAGAGTAAATCCAACAGAGATAGGTGACTTGCTGTCTTCCTCAATTGTGACAGTTACATTACCGCTCTGGTCAACAGTGGCGGTCTGCTTGACGTAGGGCACGCTTTCGCCGACGAAGATTATCCCTTCCTGGTTGTCGAGGGTAAGCAGTGTGGGAGACTGCACAACGCGGGAGTTCTCGTCAGACTGGATCATCTTAAGCATCATCTGGGTTTGGGTAAAGTCTATGATTCCTATCGCGTTGAACCCATCGCGGATGGTCTCCCAGTGACCCAGGTCGAACTCATAGGTACCGCCAAGGTCGGCCGCAGACCGGGCGGCGGGGAAGCCTGCGCTGACGACAGCGCCATCTTCTTCTTCTGTATCGACCTTGTTGAAACGTATTCCGTGTTCGTACAGGTCAATGGATTCTGTCCTGATAAACTTGATTCCTATCGCGACCTGCTGGGGCATGGTGTCAATCTTGGCTATGAGTTCCTCCATCTCTTTGATCTTCGGCTTTGTGTCGCTGACAACGATGGAGTTCTTGTCGTAATCATACTCAAGCTTTCCGACATTTGGGGTCAGCACGTTCCGCAGAACCTTAAGTAGGGTGAAATCTTCAACTCCACGGCCCCTGGGCGCTTGCGCGCCGGACAGCACAAACTCGTGGCCCCTGCTGCCGCCTCCTCCTGTCGGGAAAGAAGCTTTGTACTGGTCAGGCGGGCGCACATACTTGAGCTGGAATATTTCTGTTTCGAGCTGAGCTTGAAGGGTTTCGGGCTTCACAACACGTAGTATGTTGTAATCTTCCTCGACGACCACGTACCCGAGCGTTTTGATAATAGTGTCAAAAGCTGTACGCCACGGGACATTTCTGAGGTTGATTGATACTTTGCCCTTGACGTCAGGAGCAATCACTATATTTGCGCCGGAGAGGGTGGCGAGCTGGTCGAGCACAAGCGCAAGGTCGGCATCCTGCATCTTTATAGTGACCTTGGGCATAGGTTCGATATTCAGCCAGTTGGAGGAGACTTGGACAATCTGCCCGCCGACTCGTTCAGCAACTGCCTCAAGGGCTTTCCTCCACGGCACGCCGACGAGCATAAGCTTAACTTTCTCTCCCTCGAGTTCGGGCGAGGCAGTCAGATTTATGCCGAGATCCCGCCTTACGTGTTCCAGTATCTCACTCAACGGTGTTGGTGATGCAGCCGGGATGTCAATTTTCCTGCTTTCGCGCGGCATGCCTACCTCATCACCGTAATCCACCCCCTGGGCATACACTTCCGCGGGAGCCATGCCTGCTGCCATAACAGCGCCGAACAGGGCAACGACGTACAGGAACACTGCGATTTTTCGCTTGCTCATCCTCTCCTCCGAAAAACTCTCCTCAAATTCTAATAGAAGGCTTTTGCTATTTCTGTTAAGGTCCTTTTGGCGGGCCCGCAGAGGCGAAATCGCTGCCCAGCGGCACTTCCACCTTTTCGCCCTTGTATTTGGCTAGAACCAAGTCTTCCTCTACCGTGTCTATGACAAAATCATTCAGTCGAGGGAGCGGTTCGCCTTCTTTCAAGCTTGACTTCTTGACCTCTCCGCCGAATGAAGTTTCGACCATGGCAATTTTGACAGCCTCCCTTTTTGAGGTTTTGGGGCTTACGATTGTTGCAGTTAGCCTGATATAGGGCTTGACGCTTTTTTGAAAGTCCTCGATAATCCTGATTTGTTCGAACCGGCCAGCCCTCACGTTGTCGAATTCCTTTGCGATTTTCACAAATTCGGGGTCGTTGGACTCCAGCTTGGGTTTCAGCATTTTGATAAGCTCTTCGTTGTGAACCTTCGCTGACTCAACATCCTTTCTCTTGTAATCTTCGTAGAGCTTATCGAGGCCTTCCCTGATTTCCTCCGTGAACTTCCTTAGCTCTATCTCGCGTAGCTGTGGATAAACCGATCGCTGTGCTGTATTCCACGCCTCGATCATTTCCTTCTTATACTTTTCTATAGTTATCCTGCCGTTCAGGACGTCGTCGTAGAGCTCTTTGAATTCCTTGTACCTTGCTCTTGCCTGTTCTTCTTCACCAGCTATCAGGTGCTGCTGCACAAGCAGCAGCAGTTCTTTCATCTTCTGGCACTTGTCGCGCTGTATGGGTTCGGGGTCTCCCGATACCGGCTCTGGTCCTGGAGCAACTGGGGTACCATTGTCTTCCACCTCTCTTCGAAGAGGAATCTTGAAGGGATCTCTTGTCGGGTCAACCCTTGGCAGGTCGCTCTCGACCATCTTGAGGAAGAAGCGGACATCCTTGGCTAAGTACCGGTCCCGGAGTTCGGGTATCTTCTGCATTTCACGCACCGGGTAGCCCTTCCGCGCAGCATCCAGCATTTTCCTTTTTGCCGGCTCTGGTTTGTTCTCCCTCGCGTAGATTATTG
>CAYWBA010000103.1:0-8196 GCA_964455955.1 uncultured Planctomycetota bacterium
ACATCTTTTTGGGGTTGCGATGGTGTGACAAAATTTGTCACATGTTTTGCGATGCCATCTATCTCAGACTGGATAAGGTTTTGCGGCCGATGCAGGCGGGAAGATTAAGATTGACAGGTATTACATTACTGTGGGTTGCTGTACTGCCCGCGTTGTGCGGGATTTAGTGTACCGAAAGCGTCTATTGCAACAAAGCCGCGGACTTGCGCCCGCAGGTCTCTACTTGTTGTTTTTCTTGTACCACTGTTTCCACTTGTCGTAGTTATCGCCAAAGTCCTGGTCGGTAATCTTCTTGAGTGCTTCGGCAACACAGTAACGGACTATGAGCATATCATCTGACAATGCTTTAATAAGTGGTTCAACGGATCTCATGTCACCAAGTTTCCCGAGTGCATTTGCCACGCAAATCCGTACGTCTTCAAAATCATCCTTTAACGCAGCAATCAATGGCTCTACCGCTCCCGCATTTTGGAGTTCACCTAACCCGATTGCAGAAGTTCTGCGGACTTCACTGTTCTTTGCATTTAGAGACTCGATTAGTGGCTGCAAAGCTCTGCTATCACCTGTTTTTCCCAGCGCAATCGCACCAACCCCATTCTCCTTCAACGATGTAACGAGGAGTTCTACTGTTTTACTGTCTCCGATTTTTGCAAGAGCTTCTGTAGCATTTTGGCAGACATTTTCGTCTTTATCTTTGAGCATCGAGATAAGATACTCGTACGCCTTCTTATCTTCGACTATCCTTGCCAGTGCATACGCAGCAGCAATCCTAATCGATTTGTCTCTGTCATACTCCCAAAGAGTTTTAAGGTAACTTTCAGCCCTTTTGTCTCTTATTTTGCCCAATGCATAAGCGGTTTTACAACGAACAACAAGTTCCTGGTCTTTCAGTATTTCAATTAAAGGTTCAACCGCCTTCTTGTCGCCAAGCTTGCCCAGTGCCTCTGCGACGGCAGAGCGAACTTCAGCATTTTCATGTTTAAGCCCTTTTATTAGAGGTTCGACAGCCTTTCTGTCTTTGAGTTGCCCGAGTGCCTTGGCGGTAAGTATCCAGATTACGTCTGACTCCTCTTTGAGCATTGTCAGAAGGGCATCAACTGCGGAAGTGTCACCTATCTTGCCCAGCGCATGGATTGCGACTCGGCGCAAAATCCCCTCTTCGCGTTGCATAAGCAGGATAATAGGTTTAACCGCGCGCTTGTCTCTAATATAGCCCAATACTTGTACGGCAAGCGAACAGGTCTCCGCGCTCTCGTGCCCCAGCACCTCAATAAGCGGCTCGACAGCATCTTTGCCAAGTCTAAAAAGCGCCGTCTTCGCAGCACTGCTAACATCATACGTTTTGTCCTCAAGCGCCTTGACCAGCATTTCAACCGCTCTCTTGTCGCCAAGCTTACCCAGTGCCTCTACGGCGGCAGAGCGAACCCAGGGGTTTTTATCTTTGAGAGCTTTAATCAGGGGTTCGACAGCCCTTCTGTCTTTGAGTTGCCCAAGTATCTTGGCAGTCTCCTGCCGGATTGCCTGTGACTCGTCCTCGAGCATTGGCAGAAGAGCATCAACTGAGGAAATGTCGCCTATCTTGCCCAGCGCAATCACGGCGCGCCGGCGAACCATTTCCTTCTCGTGTTGCATAAGCGGGATAATAGGCTTAACCGCGCGCCTGTCTCCAATATCGCCCAGTGCCATTGCGGCGAGCCCGCAGGTCTCCGCGTTCTCGTGCCCCAGCGCCGTGATAAGCGGCTCGACTGCGTCTTTGCCGAACTTCACGAGCGCAGCCTTCGCGGCGTATCTTGCATGGTATGCTTTCCCCTTGAGCGCCTTGACCAGCAACTCGACAGCCCTCTTGTCACCAAGATTCCCAAGCTTGCTGGCCGCGAGACTGCGCACGGAGTTGTTCTTGTGTTCAAGAAGCACCTTGCCAATATGTTCGATCACCTGGTCTGGTGTGCCGAGTTCACAGACTGCACTGACAGCCCGCTTACAGACTTTTTCTCTTCTATCGTTAAGTTTTTCTATTATTGCGTTCAACGCCTCTTTTACTTTAAGCTTCCCAAGAAAAGATATGGCTACACACCGTATATCAGCGTTCCTGTCCTTCAAAGCCTCAATCATTGGCTGAACCGCCTTCTTGTCGCCAAGTTCCCCAAGCGCGTATGCAACTCGCTCGCGGCGATGACGAGATGACTTAATGTCCTTGAATATCTCAATAAGTGGTTCCACGGTGCTTTTGTCACCGAGGCGTCCTAACGCATCAATAGCTGCCCTGCTCAGGCTGTCATCCTTGCCCCTGGCTATCTCAATAAGAGGTGCTATGATTTCCTTGCCGCCAATCCTCACGAGTGCCTTTATGATACTTAATTGGGAGAGATGGGACTCCTTTTTTAAAGCATCCAGCAGTGGTTTGCGCCCCTTCGGGTCGCCGATCTTCCCAAGCGAGCGGGCGGCACTGGCCCGAACATACTCGTTCTCATCCGATTTAAGCGCTTTAATCAGCGGCTCCACAGCGTCCCTGCTGCCAATCTTGCCAAGCTTCTTGGCAGCATTTAGCCTTTCGTGCACATTGCCTTTTTTAAGAAGTTTTACCAAAGCCTTGACTTCCGCGGAAGTGCGCTTTTCAGCCTCTCTTTGCTTGGGAGGAGTCGCCTGCCCGGGCGGTTTGGGCTGCTCTTTCTTTGGTGCTTTTTCTGGCTTCTGCTCCGGCTTCTTCTCCTGCTCCGGTTTCGATTTCTCGATGCGTTCAATTTCGTTGCGGTGGATGGTTATCGAGCCGTACTTCATCTTCAGTTCAATCGTCTCCTCGTCCTCGCGTACAATCTCGCCCTTCAGCTTGCGGCCATCCTTCAAATGCACTGTATCCGCAAATGCGGTAGCAACGAGAACGACCACGGCAATTATCCCGAGAAGTGCAATTCTCATTTTTACCTCCGTCTCTTTTCTCAAATCAACTCTGGCATTATACACCAGATGTGCCCCGACTGCCAGCAGTCCGAGGAATTTTAGAAAATTTAGCAGACTCCACGCAAGTGGGTTTTAAGCCAGTGAAAATTCGTAAATTCTGCCCATCTGCTGACTGGCAGTACTGCAAAAAGGTACGGCAATCAGTCCTTAATCTTAATCACGTGCTCGTCGCTGTTTGCGCGCAGCTCGGGCACGTACATCCCGTAGATTGTTGTCGGCAACGCGTGGAAGAGACCGGGAATCTCGGCGCGCAGGCGGTAGCGCAGCAGGTGCTCTCCCTGCTGGAGCGACCCGACGAAGAAGACAACCTTTTCGTCCCGCAGTTCCATGTAGCTGTAGAAGCCCTCCTGGCCCTTGCCTCCGCTTCGCACCTGGGTCGGCTCGAAGCCGGCCGGCTTCATATCTTCGAAGCACAGGTAGGTGTAGTTGTTGTCGCTCTTGACCCGGAGCTCCACCTGGATGACTTCGCCGCTGGTGACTGTGTCGCCGTTCTTTACCGGCACACGCTTGTAACGGAGCCGGTTTTCAATAATCTTCTGGCCTTCGGCACCTTCAACCTCGACCTTGTAGGGGATTTGGACCAGTTTGAAGTACGAACGTTCAACTTTAAGTTCGTGTCCGGCGGCAGTTATGTGTTCTTCCTTGGTGAAGTAGCGCAGATAGGTGCTGAAATAGAGCGCGCCAGGGCCCTCTTTGGTAATCTTCAGCGTATGCTTTCCGCCGCCCAGCGCGACGCCGTCGAGCACGAAGCGGTTATCGTATGTGAAGAAAGTGTCTTTGTTAATCTTCACCTTTTTGACCACCGCTCCGTTATCGAAGTCGAATGTAAGGGTATAGTCCGGCCTGCCTTCGCCGCTTGCAATTACAAAGTCGCTCATCGCCGCAACACACATTGTCGTATCGCGTGTGGAGCGCCAGTAGTAGCCGTTTCTCCGGTTGTTCAGGAGCCACTTGACGAGCCTGGGCGCTACCTCGCTCTTCGGCTCCAGCCGGACGATGGCGCGGAGAATCATCGCGTTCGTCTCGATGTCCGAGTTCCACCAGTACCACCAGCCGCTTCGCGGTGTGCGGAACCAGGCGACCTGCGTCTCCTTGTTTTCCTCTTTGTACTGCATAATGTTCTCAAGCACGATTTTCGCCCGCCCGGTGTCATCCAGGTTTGCCTGCGCCATGGCCAGCAGGGCCTTCCCGTAGAGGCCGAGCTTGTCGCGTCCGGAGTAGAGCCGCTCAATCAAGTCTCCCGAACGCTCGTCTTCCTTCGGCGGCTTGTAGCTTGCCTTTATCTTCTTGAGCGAAAGCACGTATGCGACAAAGGCATGCTGCGCGTGCACAGACCAGTGGTTCTTGCGCATTTCACTCTCTTCCCAGCGCTTCAGGAACTGCATCCCGCGGTCTATCATCCGCTGTTCGACCTTCACGTCGCACTCCTGCGCCGTGCACAGAGAATAAAGGACGTAGCTGGTCAGGTAGGCGCTGGAGGAGTCGTTTGTCCACCAGCCCCAGCCGCCGTCACCATGCTGCATGTTGGTAATCCGCGAGAGCCCCTGTTTAATCATCTTGTCCAGCTTGTCGCTGTCGAATATCGGATGGTTCCAGTAGATAGACAGGTTCTCACCCTTCTCGATACGGCGGATTTCCTCCATCCTGCCCCGTATCTTCTTGACGTCCTCAAGCTTTATCCCCATGTTCTGGAGCGTCTTGAGCGTGAGCACGCAGGGCAGGAACCGGCTCATAGTCTGCTCGGTGCAGCCGTAAGGGTAGTAGATGACGTAGGGAAGCGCGTCCAGCATTGCGCCCACAAGACTCGGAGCAAATTGCACTTCAAGCCGCGACAGCTCAGGCCGCCGCTTCTCCGGCACGAACAGCTCGACTTCCAGAGTCTTCTCCTCTTCCTCCGGGCGCATGGAGCCGGTAGTCGCCACCTGCTTGGTCATGCCGTGCACCAGGACGGGGAAGGTCATTTGCATCGCGTCGGATTCCTCGTCGGTGAGCGCCTTGACGGTGATTTTCGCCGTGCCTTCGCTGAGCACTTTAACGCGCCAGTCAACCCGCTTTTCGCCTCCGGCAGGCACATCCACGTCAACTGTGGCCGGCGTCTCCCCAACCATCTTCAAGAACTCTTCCGGGACGGAGAGGCTGACACGGGCGGTCTTGCCTTTCTTCAGGTAGTTGTGCACGTTGGCGCTTATAACCACCTCGTCGTATTCCATGAAGAACCGCGGCGCCTGGAGGCGCACAATCAGGTTCTTGGTAGTGACTGCGGAGGTGTCGCTCTGTCCCACCTTGGTCCCGGTTGTCATTCCCCAGGCGTTTATCTTCCATGTTGTCAGGTTTTCGGGCATCTCGAAGCTTGCGGTGGCTGTGCCGTCGGCGTCGGTTGTGAGGGTGGTGAGCCAGAGCGCGGTATCGGCGAACTTCTTGCGGACCTCAGCCTCGGCGAAATCACCAGTTCCGGCCGATTTGCCCTCGGGTTTGCCACTCGTGCGAGCAGCACCGCCACCTTTTTTAAGCTTCCCCAAAGCTTCTTCCTCTTTAAGTTCACTGGCTCCACCGCGAGATTCCCCTTCTGACCGATCTCCCGGCGCGCCGCCGAGCTTGTCCATATCCTTCTCATCGACCGTGCGCCAGTCTCTGACCGAGGGGCCCCATACCCCGTACCAGGCAGCCGGGTAGGGATAGAGGTACTGGAAGGGCCGATGTATATAGCCCCAGGAACTGAACTGCTCAACCAGGTTCGTGGTCATGCGCGTATAGTGATGGCGTACGCGGCCATGGAAGAACTTTGCAATTGGCGGCGTGAACTCCGGCTGGATATAGAGCACGGACTTGTCGAAGGCGCTGAGAGTGACCTGCGCCTGCGCGGGCTTGCCGTCCAGCGTTTTTGCCGTAACTTTCACATTCGCCTTCTCGCCCGGCTTGTATTCTGGTTTGTCGGTCGTAACGGCGACCTTGATGATTCCTTCCTCGGGCGGCACGCAGATTCGTTTCGACTGCTGGTGCACGCGGGTATTGGCAACTGTCGTCGCCTCGATGAAGAAGTTCGGCTGGTGCTCGCGCTTGATGGGGATATCAACCACTGTGTGCCTCTTGGGCAGGTGAAGCAGCCGCCAGGAGAGCAGGCGGCTGTTGTCAACATCGTCCGAGAACAGCACGTAGCTTTCGGCGTGCTTGGTGTTTATCATAACGTGCGCGGTTTCACCTGGCTGGTAAGTGCGCTTGTCTGTGATAACCTCAAGGTTGTTGAAGCGGTAGAGCTTTCCGTCGAAGTCACGGCCGCAGACCCATACCAGGCCGTAACCTTCCACGACCCCGCCCCACGCATCGGGCGATTCGAACTTGATTTTGAGCAGGCCGCTTTTCTCGTGGCGCAGGCGGAACTCCAGGAAACCTCTCTCATCCGTAGAGGCTTTCCAGCGCTTCAGCTCTTTCTCTTCGATTTTTGCATTGTCCGGGCCGCCGAAGATGACGGAGGAGACGGTGATGACCCCTTCGGTCTTTACCGGTTTGTAGTCTGGGGTCAGGCAGCTTGCCCGGATAAGCATTTCCTCACCGGGGCGATAGTATCCGCGGTCGGGCTGTATAAAGGTGTAATATGCGCGCCGTGTCACTTTCACCGAACCCTCGCCCGTAATCACGCGGCGGCTGGCGTCCCGCACCTCGGCTTGGACAACATAGCGGTGGTCGCGGTCGGGGTGGTCGCGCAGCGCAGGCGCGGTGTCAATTTCAATCTTCAGGGAACCGTCCTTGCCGATGTGTGCTTCGCCCTGCTGGACAAGTTCACGTACAGGGTTTGGCGGGGAGCCGCCGTAACATCCCCACCACCATGCAGGCGGTGCCCAGCAGCACTTCACCTTGCCCCACCACGGGAACCAGCTGTACTCATACCACGCCCAGCCATAGCCCCGGCCATACAGCCAGTCCCACTCGCCGGGGAAGTAGTACCCGTGCGTGTATTCTTCGCGGAATACTTTATACTTGACTGTGGCCTCGGTCACCGGCCCGCCGAAGTAGTAGTTCGCCTTGATAAGCGCAGTGAGCTTGTCACCCAGCTTCGTATGCGCCTTGTCAGGCTCGACAGTGACCTCGAACTCCGGCTTCTTGTACTCCTCGACGCGGAAGTTCTGCCCGCCGATGTAGTCTCCACCGCTGACGTAGATGCGGTAGACTCCAAGCGGCGGCTCGGTACCGAGCGTGAACTCTCCGTCAAGCCCGCCGTACTGGTCGGTATGCTTGGATGTCTCGTGCACCTTGTTTCCACGCGGGTCGTAGACAGTGACAGATACAGCTTGGCTTGGGAGGTTGTGGAGGATTCCGTTGCGCATTTGCCTAACCCAGACCTTGAAGTGAACAGTCTGCTCCGGGCGGTAGACCGGCCGGTCGGTGATGCAGTAGGCGAACAGGCCATCGCGCATGTGGGAGGGATAATAGTTGTCCCAGTAAGTCATTCCAGTCCATGCCGACCGGTTTTCACCTGTCTTGACCAATACATGCATGCTGCCATGGTTGCTGGCGGGGTTGCTCAGGAGAGCCATGCCCTCATCGTCGGTTGTCAGGTTATACATCTTCTTGTAGTAAATGGACTTACGCTTATTGTCATCCCATACATTCCAGACGTGGAGGATGCTTACGTCAGCCCCCGGAACGGGAGCACCGCTGCGGGCGTCGCATATAAAGTAGAGGTTGCCCCGGCTGGCCTTCTTCTCAACAATGGCCAGGTCAGTCAGTACAAATATCGCGCGGCTGTTACCAAGGTCAAGGGTGTCAGAGCCGCTCTTCTCTGCGTGGTCTGCCGGCGGCTCAGAAAGGTATGCGTAGATGAGGTAAGCGCCACGCTCCTTGAGCGGAGTCTGGAGCGTTTTCTGCGCGTAGCGGTGAGTGCCATCGTCAGGTACTTCATCGGCCCAGCGGGCTACTTCCTTGCCGACGTATTTGGCAGCCATGCGTTTAATCCATTCGTCCCAGTTATAGGGGTGGACGAAGTAGTTATGCCAGCTTTGGATTGCCCACAAACCCCGAAGCCCTTTGTAGCGGTCAATCTCTTCATTTCGCAGCTCTTCCATAAACCCCACATGGTCTACCCTGCGTGCGACAAACCAGACCTTCGATGTGTTGCGGTAGCTGAGCTGGAGCTTTGCAGGCTCACCGGGGAGCTGCACTCCTGTCTGGCTTATCCAGGCCTGCGGCTCCTTGATGCGATTAATATGGGTGTCAGCGTGGGCCACCCAATTGCTCTTTGGA
>CAYWBA010000103.1:8206-9619 GCA_964455955.1 uncultured Planctomycetota bacterium
TGGAAAGTCTTTCTTCAGCCTGCCATACTGCGCGAGTGCGGTGATATACTGCTGGCGGCTCTGGTGATAAAGGCCGACAGCGTACTGGGCCTCCGCGGCTACGGGGCACTTTGCGTAGTCGCCGACGACGGTGCGAAGAAGCCCGAGGACATCCCACTCCTGGGGCAGCTTGACCTTGCGGATTCTTCCGCCCACCAAGACTATTACCTCACTGTCTTTGAGCTCCCACGGGTTGTAGTTTTCCAGCTCTTCCTTGAGGGGAGATGTTCCGCCATAGTAGTACAGGCTTGCATAGGAATTGAGGCGGTCCATGCCGAAGCGGGCGCGGGAGAGCATGGCCTGGCGGTAGTAGCTGAGGCCTGTGTACTCGCTGTCGTCTGTCCGGTCGAGGTCGCGCGCTTCTTTGAGCAGGTAGAGAATTCTCTGGTCGTCCGAGAGGTTCTCTGAATAGCTTTTCGGAGTGGCTGGGAAGATGGGCTTGCCATCGGGGCTGACACGCAGGCCGATCGGGCGCTTGCGCCGGAGCTGCCAGTAGCTGTAGTACTCGTCGAAATCCCGCTCGCCAGCCGTCTCGGCCATGAACTCATCCCTTTCGCCCCAGAACCGGTACCAGAAAGACCACTGGTTCTCGTAGATTCCGAATCGGCTGTAAATACTGGCGAGGTCGAAGATGCACTCAATCCGCTCGTTGTGCCAGTTCCTGGCTTCCTCTTCGGGCAGGGCGGCGAGCGCTTTTTCGTCTCCGTCGTACTTGGCGTAGAGTTTCCGTGCCTGCTCCATGTGCCCGGCGGCGTGTTTCTTGTCGTACTGGTGCGAATTGACGTGGATACCCTGCTTCCATTGCGCCCTGTGGAACTTTCCCCCTGCCCGGGTGCCCCAGTGTGGAACCAGCATGTAGAGGTTGCCTGCCAGGCGCTCGGCACGGGCCTCCTGTGGTGTGCCCTTGCAGCGCTGTATGTAGCTCTGCGCAGCTTCAATGGCGGAATCGAAGAGTTGGAGCCGCAGCCTGCATATGATGATTCGCTTGCTCGCGTGGTGCCATTTCTCATGCTTTGGCTTTGCTGCTGCTACTGTTTCATACAGTTTCGCAGCGTCCTTGTAGTTTTTCTCTTCAAAAGATTTGTCTGCTTTCTTAATCAGACTGTCAGCGTCAGGCGGCTCGGCCATGGCTGTAACTGCCACCAAAAGAGCTGCGATACCAGCAAACAGAACCGCATAAAGCCTGGTTTTTCGCCGATTCATTATTTACCCCTTACGTTATATTCCCTGTGAAAAGTCTGATCTATCCAGTTAGACTGCACAAGTCTCTGAATAGTTCGCGCCAAAAGCAGACTTCGGTGTTGTGGTGAACGTAAGAGAATTCAAAGCTTAGATGATGTATAGCTATTAGACCTTCTTCTTCCTGCCGCTGAT
>CAYWBA010000104.1:0-9504 GCA_964455955.1 uncultured Planctomycetota bacterium
CCGGCGAGCGTGGCTATTGCGCCGTGCTTGAGCAGGGAGTATGCGAGGTTGTCGGTTGCCGCGGGGTCAGCGTTTGTGCATGATATCTGCATTGTGAATGCAGGCTTCGAATCGTCAAGGGACTGGACGAAGTCCGAGTGCATGAAGGCGCCTCCATCCTGCGGGTCCCAGTGGTCGTTTATTCCTGCGTACGCGCCCTGCTGGTTTCCGTGCCCCCACCAGTTAACCACCCCGTATCCATCGGCATAGTTCGCCCAGTGGTAGGTTACGCTGTTGGTATAGCTTATAGAACCGCTTCGGAGTTCCTGCTCGCAGTCGGTCGGCACATCAAATGTCGAGTCAAGCGGCGCGTAGTAGCCTCCCTGTTGATACATCCTGTAGTAAGTGAAACAGTTGGGTTCGAGGCAGGTATTTACCATCTCCTGCCCGAGGTATGCTCCGTCGGTGTTCAGGTCAGAGAAACTCATTGGCAGCAGTATGCTCTTCCGCCAACCGTTTTCCGCGACCTGCGAATTCTCGTAGTTCTTGATTTTGGTGAGAATTCCCTGAAGGGTCGTGTCCCAGCCGGCTTCAGTTGCGTAGACGGGAATTCTTCCGATGAAGACCTCCGGCATAAAATCAACTCCGCCAGGCCCCCTGTCTCCGTCATACTCGCCGTACCTGCCGTCTCCATCCAGGTCCCAGTCGCCGGTGAGGTCGGCGTAGTAGTAATCCGAGGGAACGTGGAGCCAGGTCGGGTCGTCGCGCGGGTAGGTCTTTTTCATCGGTACGCCATCACTGTCAACGCGCGGGTCGCCAACCAGGAGCACATATTTCAGGTCCAGGCTCTCGTAGTTGTTGATTAGCCAGTTTCTTATGTTGTCGCATCTCGCCTGGCCCGTGGCGGGGCCGTACTGGCTCTCCGTGATGACTGTCACCGTCCAGCCCTGGCTCTCCTTGAAACTTTTGAAGTCATCGAGCAGTCCTAAGCTGTTGATGCTGTCGGTTGTGGCGACAAGGTAGCCTGTCCCGGAGCTGACCTCTGAAAGCCCTTTTTCCCCGCCGGTTTCGCCTGTCTTAGGCTCATACCACTGCCCGGCTTCGTCTGCATTTGTGAAGAGCCGGTGTGCAAACCTGCCGTCCAGCCTGCTGGCAGCATTACGCAAAGGCGCCACTTTCTTGCCTGCTGCGAAAACCAGCCTGCACTTCACGCTTGGCTTAAGCGTCAACTTCTTTGTTACAGGATTGTACTGGAGCGGCATGAATCTTACTTTTGCATACTTCAGCCGGCCATACATGCCGACATTTACAAGCTGGACGGGACTGGAGGGGAAATTGCTATTGAGTCCGTAAACGAGTGTGTTCCTGCCGCTGGCTATCTGCTTGTTCTTGCCCCATTCGAGCTTCCTGTCTTGCTGCTGGACTGCGAATGGCGGGCATGGGCCGATGTCGAACTGTCCGTTGAGGTTCTTGCTGGAGGCTCTCACAATACTGACGCGGACGGTGGCAAGGTCTGCATCGGGAGGGAGGAGGACATTGCAAACCTTGCTGGGAAGTCGAGGGTCTCCGGGCGACTGGAACCATGAAAAGCCTTCCATCTCGACAGAATCGTTTCCATCGCCGGTCCTGTGAGGCTTGAGCTGCCCTGCCTGAAGAACCAGCTCGACAAAATTAGGGAGCAGGGAGACCTCTTCCTCTTTGTTGTTTCCTGCCTGTGCATCTCTCAGCAGGAACACGAGTACCGCCAACAGCAGGAGTCCTGCACATAATGTTCTATTGCGGTATCCTATCATCTCTCTGCCGCCGTTCATGGGAGGTATGACCTGGTCTTTGGAGATGTTACATCATATTGTTGTGGGAATCAAGAAATTCCTTGAAAGCTCGCACATGCCGCATAAACACATTGTCCGGGATGCGGAAATCGCGATATTATGTGGGTTAGCTGTATTGGGCCACTCAGGGGAAATACATGGCAAGGACTTCGCACTGAGCGATAAAGGCCCGTACTTCAAGACCGGTATCTTGTTTCAACGAGTTTATCAGCGGGTTGACAGCGCGTGCGTCACCGATTTCACCGAGTAGCAAAGCTCCTAGCGGCGGCTACCGCAACTGCTTCGACACATCAACTCTTCTGAATAAAGCTTTGATTACAAGCCTGAGCAGGTGTGGATGGCGCATAAAAACAGGCAGTCTGCCAAGAATCTTGAGTGGTGCTTTTGCCTTGAAATATGAATGAAGCCTTTCGTAAGTCTGCTGGACGCCCTTTTCAAGCTCTTCAGGAGACATGAGCTTCGGCACGAAGACAGCGTTTGCCCACCCATAGCTGGCTCTGTCCTTCGTCAGGAGCCTGCCTTCTTTTCTGAAAGTTTCGTAGAACTGTGTTCCCGGATACGGCGTGAGAATGTACAGGCAAATGTCGTCGAGGTCAATTTCCTTTATGGCAGACTCCGTCACTTCGAATACGCCCTTATCATCGTTGTCGAAACCGAACATGAAGAAACCCAAGACAAGCATCCTGTATTTGTGGAGTTGACGGATGACGAACCTATAATTCTCGATTTTGTTCTGTCTTATGTTGGCCGACCTGAGCGAATCGGGATTGACAGTCTGAAATCCTATCTGTACGTGAAAGCACCCCGCTTTTTTCATCGCGGCAAGCAGTCTGTCATTGTAAGCGATGTTGGAGGGCGCTTGGATTGACCAGACCTTCTTGAGCGGCGCAATCTTCTCGCACAGCCTTATGACGTAGTCCTGGTCTGCAAACATATTATCATCCACGAAGAAGACTATCTTCTGCTTCAGGCGCTTCAACTCTTCGTAAACCAAGTCGACGTCCCGCTTCCTGTGAGTTCTCCACGGGACATTTGGGAGATAGCAGAACCTGCATTTGTTGGGGCAGCCACGCGTAGCCTGTACAGTTGCCACCCAGTAATCCTCGCTGAGCAAATCTCTTCGGGGAAACGGGACATCATTCATGTCAACGGGGCGTGGGTGATAGTATTTTCTCTTGAGAGAGTTGTTTTCTGCATCATTGAGGACGTCTTTCCAGACATGCTCTGCTTCGCCGACCACCACAGCATCGGCGTGCTGGAGACACTCATCCGGCAGAAGGCTTGCATGGACGCCGCCCAGAACCACCTTCGCACCGCGGCTCCTGAACCTCTCCGCTATTCCGTATGCCTTCTCCGAGGTGAAGGTTGTCACAGTTATACCGACCAGGTCGAAATCTTGGTCATAGGGAATCTCTTCCCTGTCGTTATCGACGAGGGTGACATTGTGCCCTTCAGATAGAGCCGCGATTATTGCTATATGCAGCGGGGTGAACTTTACCTCTTCGAGGTAGCGGTATACCCCCCCGTGTATAAACCACCTCGGTTTAATGAGTAATATTTTCATCGCTTCTCATCGCTATGGCCTGCCTGTCCTATCCTTTTCCAGGCTCTGCGCAGCTTCGCCGCAGATTTCAGAAGGGACAGCCCTATTTTACCTGCGAGGCTGGATGATTCGAATATTTGGTTCCACGGTCCGTTGGTAGCGACAAACTCTATGAACTCGTGGGTCCTGCGGGTCTGAATCTTCTCGTATTTGGATGTGGTGCTTTCGTCAACAGGCTCGAAGAAACAGGTGGGGTCTTCGGCGAGGTAGTCGCCTGTCGCGTAATATGCAAGCGCTCTGCAGCCGCGGCAGGAGTGCTTGTAACGACATCCGCCGCATTTGCCTTTAACCTGACTGCCATCTTGGAGGCTCAGCAGAATGGGATTTGCCTTGAACATCTCCGAGAGAGGTTGCTGTCTCACGTTTCCGCAATTGACTGTCGTGTCCAGAAGATGCACACACGGTGCAACATCCCCTTCGGCAGAAATTCCTACGAAAGTTCTACCTGCCTGGCAGCCCAGGTTGCCGAGCGAAACGCCCAGCCTGCCCAAGCCTATCCTTGTCGCCTCCGGAGCGGCGAAATAGGGGGTGTGGCTCACATAGCAGAGAGGGTTCTCTCGGAGGACGGGATGTATTATATTCTGTATCTCCTCCCTGCTGAATTGCAGTTCTCTCGACATCTTTGCCGCCCCTCTCGGGATAAACGGGGAGCGAATCATCGGTATCCGGCGCGATTCAAGGAATTCCACCGTTCCCCGCAATGTGTGAAGATTTCTCTTCGAAATTGTGACGAGAACAAAGTAACCAATGTTTTCCTCATCGCACATCCTCATAACCTTTTTGAGCAGCTTATTGTCACCATTGCGGCACTCATCTTGCGTCTGGGGGTCAATAGAATCGAGAGAGAACCCGAAGGCTATTCTGCCTCCGGTTGCTCGCCTCATCTCTTTGAGCAACGCGGGTGTCAGCAGAGTACCATTTGTATTAACAAAAGAGTACAGGCCGATTCTCGCGTTGTACTCCAGCAGCTCCAGAGCATCTCTCCTCAACAGAAATTCCCCTCCGGAGAAAGCCACCGAGCCTGCCGGGCATATCTTCTTTACCTCGTCGAGGACAAGAGTTTTTACCTCTTCTGTCCCCAGTTCCATGCCCGGGTCATTTCCGTCGAGGCGAGTCATGCAGTAAGGGCAATGTTGATTGCAGTCTCTCGTCGCCTCAAAATAGCACATGAAGAAACGTGGGGTCATGTTATCTCCACAAGGAAACTACATGGTAGCGCTTTAAGCAGCCTATGCGCAACTGTTCTTTGCCGTGCACAGCAAAAGAAGAATAGCACTTCTTCTCACCTTGCACTTCATGGAAAGACTCTATTCCTCGTCTTTCTATCCCTCTGCGGTTGAGTAAGTGCGTTCAATAAGAGTGGTTATCTGTTCGCCCGTGGTAAGAACAGGAACAAGGTTCACGCCCATCATCTGCGAGACTTCTTTGACTTTCTCCTTGTGGTCAGGGCGAAGTGGTTCGCAGACGGCGAGGAATATTTTTTCGCTGTCTGGAGATCCTTCATGCTCGCCGAGGGGACCGAAGAGCGTCAGACGAGCGTTAGAACAGAAGCCGACCATCCTGTACTCGCGCGCATCTTCTTCAGAAACCGCATACCTGAACCTTGTGGTAACAGCCACCCTTGAGAGGTCTTCCCAAACGGGATAACCCGTGAAATCCGAAAGCTGCGCAAGAGTCACTTTCGGTCCAATGTACTCGTCCAATGCAAGAACATCTTGGTAGAGCTTGCCTGACTCGCGCGCAACCCGCATCGCCTCCTCGGCTGCATCCGCTTCCATTACTCCCGCTGTAGCGAGATAGGAGCCGAACTTCTCATCTGTAAGGCCCTTGCGCCTTATTTTCGTGCGCAGGAAGTGCAAGGTGCCGTGAACGATGTAGAAGAACGTTGGCACCATTATTAGAGTAAGCACGGTCGCAAAAGCAAGGCCGAATATGACGGCCCTTGCCATCGGGCTCCAGAACTGGGCCATCTCCGTGCCCACGTTGAACTTGCCCTGCTTGAAATCGAAAGACACTCCTATTCCCATGGGAATGAGTCCAAGAATAGTTGTGATTGCAGTAAGAAGCACCGGCCGAAGCCTCGTCATAGCCGCATTAACGAGAGCATCTACGACCCTGAGCCCTCTGCCGCGCAGTTTTTGTATGTAGTCAATAAGAACTATGGCGTTGTTTACTACAACGCCTGCCAAGCTGATAACACCCATGCCAGTCATGATAATAACGAACGGCGTACTCGTGACAAGGAGCCCGAGAAGCACGCCAACGAGAGAAAGCAAAACGCTGACCATGATGATAAGCGGCAGCAGTACGGAGTTGAACTGTGATATGAGAACCAGTATAATAAGCATGATCGCGATGATAAAGGCGCGGGAAAGGAACTCCGATGCTTCCTGCTGCATCTCTTCTTCACCAGTAAGGCGTATCGCGTATCCCTCTGGCAGTTTCTGCACGACAGGTTCTAATGCCTTTGTGATATCAGCTCTGACAGCCGGTGACAGCCGCCCCTCCACCTCACCCGAGAGCGTGACAACCCGTCTCTGGTCTATTCGCCGTATAACACCCGGCGCACCTACAATGCTCCAACTTGCGACTGTTGAAGCGGGTATTTGTTGTCCGGTCATCGTGGACACGTAGAGTTTGTCAAGGAGGTGAAATCCCCTACGGTAGTACTCACTCGCGATGACTATTACATCGTACTCCTCGTCTCCTATCCTAAACACCCCGACCTTCTGGCCGCGATATGCCGTCTTAATAACGGTTCCAACTGTAAGAGGATTCAAGCCCAGAACAGCCGCCTTGTTCCGGTCAACTATGACGCGCAATTCTGGCCGCCCCCTCTCGACATCATCCTTAAGACCCACAACACCGGGTATGTTCTTAACGATATCCTTTGCCTCGCCAGCGATTTTCGCAAGAAGTTCATAGTCATCACCCGAAATCTCGACGTTCACAGGCGGGCCCGAAGGAGGCCCTTCTTCTTCCTGCTGAACGTCAAGCTCAACGCCGGCAAAATGCGAGAGCTTTCCCCTGAGCTGTTTGATAAACACGCTGGCGGGAGTCTTGCGTTTCTCAAGATCAATAAACTCAAGCGATATCCTCGCCAGATTGGGAGTTGACGCGCCGAAGGAGAACCCCATGCCGCTGGAGCCCCTCGAGCCAATGCTGGAGACCATGAACTTCACATCTTTGTGGCCGTCCTCCATGTCAAGCTTCTCGATAATATCCTCAATCTCGAGCGCCACGGCGTCGGTCGTATCGAGCTTCGAGCCCTCCGGCAGCCGGATGTCCACGTAACCGTTCCTCGGCTCCGACTCGGGGAAAAACTGTGTCCCCTTGCCGAACATCCCGTAAGCTGCTGCCGCCAGAATCAGGAGCACGAACGAACCCAGGACGAACTTCTTTCTGTGAACCACTGCTGTCTTCAGGAATGACTGGTAGAACCTCATGAACCTGCCAACCGGCCTTGCTCCCTTTTCATGAACGCTGCTTTCCTTTACCTTCATGAATGCGGCGCAGAGGGTGGGGCTTATGACAAGTGCCACGAACAGCGAGCTCAGCAGCGTTATTATGACTGTGCGCGGCAGATATCCCAGGAACTCGCCCACTATCCCCGGCCAGAACAGCATCGGCGCGAACGCACAAATAGTCGTCAGCGTTGAAGTCACCACCGGCCACGCAACCTCGCCAGTACCTTTCATGGCCGCTTCAACCTTACCGTAGCCCTCCTGCCTGTGTCGATAGATGTTCTCGACAATAACTATCGCATTGTCCACCAACATACCCAGGGACAGAATCAGGCTGAACAGGACCACGAAGTTGAGCTTGATATCCATTATCGCAAGCACGGTAAGCGATATCAGCAGGCTGAACGGCACGGCAAGGGCTACGAAAAACGAGTTGCGCAATCCGAGAGAGAGAAATATCACGACAAATATGAGGACGAAACCTGTGAAGATGTTATTGTCGAGGTCATCGACGATCATCTTGACAAACTCGGATTGGTCATTCGAAATGTCGAAACTGAGCTCAGCCGGCACTTTGCCGGACGCCCTGACCTCATTCAGGATATGTTTGACTATTGCCGCAAGAATCAGGAGATTCTTGCCCGATTGCTTCTGTATTATGATTGATACAGTATCTTCCCCGTTGAACCGCGCAGCGCTCGCCTCCTCCTCGTAGCTCGCGACAATGGTCGCCAGGTCGGCGAGATATACGCCCTTCGACCCGAGATTCTGCACCATTATGTCGTACGCGGCTTCGACGTTACGCTCGAACTCCATGGGAATGCGGATATCGTACTTGAGCCGCCCCATGTCGGTCGTGCCGCCCGAGATATCCACATCTTCGCTCAGGTACTTGGCTACAAGCGCGGCCGCAGGCACCCGGTACGCGGCAAGCTTGTCGGGGTCCAGCTCAATCCGCACTTCGGGTACGAGTCCTCCGACAACGATCGCATCGAGAACCCCGGGAACACCCTCAATCAGCTCCTCAAGTTCGTCCGCTATCGCCTTGAGGGCGATGAGGTTCCTCTCCTTGTCCTGGGCAAGCCGCCCCGAAATGTTCAATATCATTACCGGGAATTCGCTGATGTTGAGCTCAAGCACCACAGGCTCATCCGCATCACCAAGGTCGCCTTTCACCCTGTCCACGCCGTCCTTGACATCGCGCAGCGCATCGTCAATATCCACATCAGTTTCAAACTCCATGAATACCATGCTCGCGCCCTCGGCGGACATGCTGTTCATCTCTTTTATGCCAGTGATACTCTTGAGTTCCCGTTCCAGCGGGATTGTAACAGTCTTCTCAACCACGTCGGGAGAAGCGCCCTGATAAGTTGTCATGACGATTACGAACGGTATCTCGACATCCGGCGCCGCTTCTCGCGGAAGAGTGAGATAGGCGTACAGGCCCGTGACTAAGAAGATGAACATCAACACGAAAACTGTCGTCTTCTTTCGTATCGCGTAGTCACTGATTACCATGGCCAGCTTCCCTTGTGAGTTTTGACTATGTTAACCTCTTCGCCATCCCGGACAAACCTCTGCCCCTTGACGACCACGAGGTCACCAGGCCGGATACCGCTCTTTATCTCAACCGAACCGCGGCTCTTGAGCCCGATTTCAACATCATTGGCAACAGCGACAAACCTGGCCGCGGAGTCCTTTCCCTGCGTGCCTCCTGCAGTTGTCGCTTTCCTAACTGTGTGCACAATGATTCTCGGCCCCTGGAGAACCAGCGTCTCTATAGGCACCCTGATAGCCTTGGGCACCTCGCCTACCCTGAAAGTCACCGAAGCTATATAGCCCACGCGATACTTCCTGTCCCTGGGGCCACTTATGTCTTCCAGACGGGGATTATGGAGACCTATCTCGGTCTTGAAGGTGCGCGTCGCCTCATCTGCAGCAAACGCTATTCGCGAAATCCGGGCCGTCGCAGTCTCCTTGACAGCATCAAAACCTATGCGAACCGAATCGCCCGTGCGGATTTTAGTCATTACCCGTTCGGGAGTCCAAACAACCACCTTGACTTTATCCGCAGCCACTATCCTGAACAGCTTTGCACCGGGAGCTACGAGTTCGCCTTCTTCTACATACTTTTCGTCAATTACCCCGGCGATTGGCGAGCGAACAGTGGCTTTCTCCAGGTTCCTTTTTGCGAGTTCAAGCGTTGTCCTTGCTGAGGCGAGCCTCGCCTCGCTTGCCTGTATTGTTTCTTCTCTCGCTCCCTTCTGAGCCAGTTGGTATGCTGCTTCTGTCTGCTCCAGTTGTTTTTCTGCAGAAACGAGAGTTGCCTGCGCTTGTTCATAGGACTCCTTGCCAATGGACTCGCTGCCGAGAAGGTCTTCTCTTCGCCCTGCTCGGAGTTTAGCGAGGTCGCGCGCGGCGCGCGCAAGTTCGGCGGCCGCCCTCAACTGCGTGAGTTCTTCCGGTCTCGCGCCTGCCTTTATCTCCTTCAGCACGGCTTCCATCTGACTCACCTGCGTTCCCGCTTGCTCAACCATCAAAGACAGGTCTTTTTCTTCCACTTGGAGAAGAACCTGCCCTTCTGTCACTTCGGCACCTTCGTTAGCGAGAACCGATTTCACTTTTC
>CAYWBA010000105.1:0-9464 GCA_964455955.1 uncultured Planctomycetota bacterium
ATGATTTCACCCTTCTTGAGGGTGGGAAGGATTTCCTTAATCTTTTCAGAGTGTGTCATGAAGCCCACGCCTGAATTCTGGCCGGTGACTGCCCGGTCTGAGACCTGGCAGGCGATACCGACAAGATTTCCGTCAATATCAACCACAGCGCCGCCGGTATTTCCGTAATTAAGGGCCGAGTCTATCTGAATTGCGTTGCCTTCGAGGCGGTTGAGCCCTGAGACAATTCCCCAGTTGACAGTCAAGCCGAGCCGGTCGTCGCCCCTGCCGACGGCTATGGTAAAATGTCCGGGCTTCAGATGGTCTGTTGGGTGGAAAGTAGCGTGGGGCAGGTCAAGGGCATCGACTTTGATTACCGCAATATCGGTGTTTTCGTCCCAGCCGAGCCGTTTTGCCTGAAGGCGCTGGCCGCCGGGGAATGTGACTGTTATCTTCTTGACGTTGTTGCCTCTGATGTTGAAAAACGTAGTAACGATGTGGCCTTCGGACGAGATGACGACGCCACTTACCGGGCCTTTGGGCCGTCTGTAGTATTTCTTGCCGCCCCCGCCGCGTGCCTCGCGCCCGAGCACGGGTTCAAGGTCGTCATCACCCTCGGGAATATCGGGGTCCCGCTCGACATCGATGCTTACCACGTACTTCTCCACCTTGCTTGCAGCTTTCTGGAATGCTTCTTCAAGCCTGGCAAGGGGGTTTGGCTCTGCAGGAGCTTCCTTTTCCTGCGCAAGTGCGGGGATTGCAAGCGCGAGAACCGCAACTACAGTGATAATAATCAGGGCTTTTTTCATCTGAGCCGCCCTCCGTGTTGAATGATTCAGCTTTTCTTTTTAAGCGTGATCTCGATTTTCTTTGACCAGCCATCTCGTTCTATGAGCAATTCAACCTTATCGCCGGCATAGCACCTCTTAAGAATCCCGGCAATGTCCTCAAGGGAAGCAACCTTCTTGCCGTTTACTTCAAGGACCCGGTCGTCGGGCTTGATACCGGCCTTGTCTGCAGCTCCTCCCTCAACGATCTTTGTTATCACGAGGCCTTTTTCCCCTTCCTCAATTGTCACGCCCATTGTGCCGGGCTCTTTTTTGGCCACAGGTTTCGGCTCGGGCTCCGGCTCCGGTTCTGGCTCGGGCTCCCGTTCCAGGGCAAACTTGCCGGATGTAAGCTTGAGAACCACTTCGCCGCCGTTACGCTTGATAAGCAAGGTTATCACGCTGCCCGGCGGGAGTTCGGTCATTTCTCGAGCAAGCTGGTCTGCGCGGTCTATCAAAACGCCGTCTATCTCGATGATAACATCACCTTTTCTAATGCCAGCCTTGCGGGCCGGGCCGCGCCGGCTGACCTTTTTTACTGTAACTCCGCCGTCAGGCTCTGCTTCCTCTTCAAGCACCATGCCGTAGCGGGGGTGAACTTCCTTGTTTTTCTTCATGTCTTTGAGAATGTATTTTATCTGGTCAATAGGCACTGCTACATTCAACCATTTTGTGTAAGAGTAGCTCAGGTTCAGTATTCCTACAATTTCACCTTTGCTGTTTACAAGTGGCCCGCCGTCGCTGCCGTGGTTCAGGGCGGCGTCGGTCTCTATAACCCTGCCGGTGTAGTCGCCGTCGCCGCGCAGGCGGTAGAGCCCGCTTACCACACCTACGGAGACGGCCGTCTGGTGGTCTTTGAGCACGCAGTCGTAAACGTTTGCCACAGTAAACGCCAGGTTCCCCATCCTTACGTCTGCGGAAGAGCCCAGGGTCAGGGCCGGAAGGTTATCAGCTTCAACCTTTATGAGCGTTACATTGTTCCGCTCCTCATAACCAATCAGTTTTGCGGGGTACTTGGTGCCGTCGGCATATTGTACCTTGATATCCTTTGCACCCGGGGGTACGACACTGGTTGAAGTGAGGATATAGCCATCAGCGCTGATAACAGCCCCGGTCCCGTAATAACTGCCGGAGGTGCGGGGGGGTCTTCTGCGTCTGCGGACTTGGTCGTCGGCGGGTTTCTCGTACTCCTTGCTCTTGCAGTGAATAGCTACTACGCATTTCTGGATTCGCCTGAAAAGTTCTATGGTCTTGTCTTCGAGGTGGCGGAGCTCATCTTTTCCCTGCTGGGCTAGCAGAGGCGTTGCTGTCAGGGCCAAAATCGCTGCGATAAAGAGCGAAAGAACGAGGTGTCTTCTACGCATCAGTACCCCCTGGAATTGTTCCAACCTGTCTCGCTGGTTTCGAGACGTTTCACAACTTGCTATACGGTTGTAAGAAGCCTTCCGTTTGAACTGCTCTTGTCCCAAACCGACCTCTTTAACTCCTTAGATTTTCAAGAGGAAAAGAACTCGAGCAATTATATTACGCGGCGGTGTGTTCTTCAAGGCTGGAGAGCCGATTTTGGGAAAAAACAGTTGACTCCCGAATTGGCCCAGTTAGAATTGATGTGCGAAAGCGGGTGTAGCTCAGCTGGTAGAGCACAACGTTGCCAACGTTGTTGTCGTGGGTTCGAGTCCCATCACCCGCTCTTTGGCTTCCTGGGGCTGTACCCCTTGCAGTTTCCGGGCTTGCGATTGACCTGGCCCGGTTCATCCAACCGGTTTGGGTTCCTTCTTCTCGGGTCCCGTCTTGAAGTATTTTTGCTTGACAGTGATAGCTGCCTTGTTAAGATGCCGTCTTAGCAATCTGGGAGACATAACTACCTATGGCGCTCTTGGTTACTGGTGGAGCAGGCTACGTCGGGAGCCACCTGGTCAAGGAGCTGGCAGGTGCCAGCTATCACCCGATAGTTTTCGACAACCTTTCAGAAGGTCACCGCAACGCTATACATGGCGGGCATCTTGTTGAGGGCGACCTTAAGAGCTTCGAAGACCTCCACAGGCTGTTTTCCTCATACCGGATTGACGCGGCTTTTCACTTTGCTGCTCGCTGCTACGTGGACGAGTCAGTCGAGAACCCGCAGAAATACTATCTTGACAACGTGCTTGGTACTCTCAACCTCCTCAGGGCGATGCTCGAGTTTGATGTGAGGCGTATCGTTTTCTCCAGCTCTGCCGCGACGTACGGCGTTCCGGAGTACCTGCCTATAGACGAAAAGCATCCGCGCCGCCCAATCAGCCCGTATGGCAAGTCCAAGTGGTTTGTCGAGGAGATTATGCTCGACTACGCAAGGGCACACGGGCTGCAGCCAGTTATTCTGCGGTACTTCAATGCGGCCGGTGCAGACCCGGAAGGCGACATAGGCGAAGCACACCGGGTTGAAACTCACCTGATACCCTTGATTCTCAAGGTTGCACTCGGGCAAAAGCGCCATCTGAAAGTTTACGGCACTGACTATCCTACTGAGGATGGTACTTGCATACGCGACTTCATACACGTTACCGACCTTGCCAAAGCACACCTGCTTGCATACGAAAAGGGCTTTGAAGAGCCTGAGATTTTCAACCTGGGCAGCGGCAAGGGTTTTTCTGTCAGGCAGGTGGTGGAGGTTTGCGAGAAAGTTACAGGGAAAAAGATAGAAACTATAGACACACCCAGAAGGCCTGGCGACCCGCCCCAGCTTGTTGCCAGCAGCGATAAGGCGGCCAAACTGTTGGGCTGGAAACCGGAACTTGGGGCTATTGAGGAAATTGTGGAAACCGCCTGGCGCTGGCACTGCAAACATCCGAATGGCTACACAGAGGAGACCGAGAAGCAGAAAGAGCTGTTCGGTGAGATAGCCATACGTATGGGGTTTATAACGCATGAGCAGCTTGAGGATGCGCTTAAGCTCCAGAAGGAAATGGACCGGAAGGGCACCCATATCATACTTGGGATGCTTATGTTGACGGAAGGGATGCTCTCAAACTCGCAGCTCATACAGATTCTCAAGTACATGGATGCGAAAGCCAAGCAGCGCAAAGATATGCAAGACAAGGCAGGCGTGCGGTAAAATTTAGAACGGAGAAGACCGATGGTTTATACTTTTCAGGGAGGAGTTCACCCTGACGACAAGAAGCACCTCAGTAAAGAGCAGGCTATCGAAAAGGCGCCGACTCCGAGGGTAGTGCGAATTCCCATGTCTCAGCATCTTGGGGCACCATGCAAGCCCGTTGTTGAAAAGGGCGACGCCATCAAAAAGGGCCAGGTGGTAGGCGAGGCCACCGCCTTTGTATCAGCGCCAGTACACGCTTCCGTGAGCGGCAAGGTCATAGATGTCGGCCAGTACGAGCATATTTTCGGTAACCTTGTGGCCTCGGTGGTTATAGAGAACGACGGCGAGGAAACCTGGGCGGAAGGCGCCAACGTAGCTGCGGGTGACATTGACTCGCTGAGCACGGACGAAATGAAGAAGCGTATCAATGCCGCAGGATTAGTCGGCATGGGAGGGGCAACCTTTCCTCTGCATGTTAAGGTCTCGCCACCCAAGGATAAGCCGATAGACTCGTTTATCCTTAACGGAGTGGAGTGCGAGCCTTACCTTACCTCCGACCACAGGCTTATGCTTGAGAAACCTGAGGGAATCCTGCAGGGCTTGAAAATCCTCAGCAGGGTCGTTGATGCGAAAGACAAGTATGTCGGGATAGAAGCCAATAAGCCTGATGCTATTAAGGTAATACAGGAGGCCGCCGCCAAGCTGGACCCGTCCATTAAGGTCATCGAGCTTCCCGTGAAATACCCGCAGGGCGCGGAGAAACAGCTTATAAAGGCGATACTTGACCGTGAAGTGCCCTCCGGCGGCCTTCCCATGGATGTTGGTGCTCTTGTCAACAATGTGGGGACAGCATACGCGACATATGAGGCTGTCAAGTTCAGGAAGCCTCTTATTGAACGTGTCGTTACAATAACGGGAGAGGGTGTAGAGAATCCGAAAAACCTGCTGGCGCTTGTTGGAACACCAATAAAGGATATTCTTGACCACTGCGGGACGAAGGCATCGGCGAACAGGGTAATTCTGGGTGGTCCGATGATGGGGCTTGCACAGCACACACTGGACCTGGTCGTAATCAAAGGAACCTCGGGAATTCTTGTGATTGAGGGCAAGTCAGCAGGCACTCACGGCCCTTGCATACGCTGCGGGCGCTGTGTTGAGGCCTGTCCCATGCAGCTCGTGCCCAGCCGCCTCTCAGTACTCCTTGAGGTCAAGAATGTCGAACTGGCCCGGGCGAACAACCTTCTTGATTGCATTGAATGTGGTGCCTGCACTTACGTATGCCCCGCGAAGCGGCCGATAGTCCAGTTCATAAAGTACGGGAAAAATGAGGTTCGCTTGCTGCAGATGAAAGAAAGAGCAAAGGCCGAGGAGCGCAAGGCGCAAGAGGAGAAGAAGGAACCGCAGGAACAGGGAGCCGCCAAGTAGCTACATGCCGCCTTTGACTCAGGCGCGAAGGGGGAAAGCAGACTTATGGAAGAAAAACTCCTGGTAAGCACCTCGCCTCACATAAGAAGTGATGAATCCATACCCAAGGTAATGTGGACTGTCGTTGTAGCGCTGGTACCGGCGGCGATAGCCGGCTGCATGTTTTTCGGCTGGCGCGCTATCGCCATTATTCTTGGCTCGATAGCTGTCTCAGTTGCCACTGAGGCGGTAATTCTTAGGTTCAGGAAAAAGCCCGTCAGCCAGGCGCTTGATGGCTCTGCCGTGGTAACCGGCATCCTGTTCGCAATGGTGATTTCTTCCAACGTTTCCTGGTATCTCGTTGTGGTGGGTGCGTTTTTCAGTATCGCGGTTGCGAAGCACCTTTTCGGCGGGCTTGGCTACAATATCTGGAACCCTGCGCTTGCAGGCCGCGCTTTTGTCCTGCTGGCCTGGTCGCTTCCGATGACTTCCGGCTGGGCTGAGCCGCGCGCTGTTGATGCCCAAACAGCGGCAACAGCTCTTAATACTGTCAAAATGTCCATCGCTGAGGCCGGGCCTTTCACTATAGGCGACCTTTTCTTTGGTAATGTTCCCGGCTGCATTGGAGAGACGTCCGCACTGCTTCTTATTATTGGCGGCCTGTTCCTGATAGTGCGGAAGTACGTTAACTGGCGCCTGCCCCTCTCTTTCATAGCGACAGCCGTCATACTTTGCATGGTTATACCATATAAGAGCGCTGCGGCCGGCGGGGTTGCGTGGTATCAGGAATACGGCTTCTTCGAGAGACTGGCTTTCTGGACGTTCGGCGGCGGGCTTATGCTGGGGGCGTTCTTTATGGCTACCGACATGGTTACCTCGCCTATTACGAGCAAGGGCCAGGTGATTTTCGCAGTAGGGTGCGGAGTCTTGACCGCGGTTATCCGCAAACTGGGAGGCTACCCGGAGGGGGTATGCTACGCGATTCTCATCATGAACACGGCAGTGCCCCTGATTGACAGGTTTACAGTTCCCAGAAAGTTCGGGCTTGTGCAGCCGACCAAGGCAGCGTAAAGGAGGCAGCGAGCTGCTATGAAGAAGAGCATTCACTACCCGCTGGTGCTCGCGGTTATCGCCGCGCTTTGCGTGGCAGGCATTGATATTGTCTATAGCAATGTCGCAGAAAAAATCAGGATTGCTGATACAAAAAAGGCGCTAAACGCCGCCTGCTGTATATTCGGGTGCGCAGCCGAGGAGATTGAACCAAGGACGGCACAGTACAACGATGAGACCATCACCTGGTTTGCCTGCCCGGCGGGTTACGCGGTAGTCGTGGGTGCGCAGGGCTATGACGGTGAGGTTAAAGTCATGGTCGGCTGGGACAAGTCGCTTGAGAAAATCATGGGTATTTATGTCCTGAGCCACACCGAGACGCCGCGCCTGGGAGGTAACGTGGACCTCATTAACTCTGCCAACACCTGGGCCAACATTCTGAAGGGTACTATGGTTGACGAGTCAGACAAGCGCCCGGATTTCCAGGAACAGTTCAGAGGCTTAGCACTCGCAGAGGCAAAGCTCAAGAAAGACGGTGGCGAGGTGGATAGTATCACGAGCGCCACAATTACCTCGCGTGCGGTAGTCAACGCGGTTCAGAAATCACACAGCGTGTTGAAAGCCATACTTGAGAAGCAGGGCAAGTAAGATCGTGCAGAAGGCACTCCTTGGTTACCACTGGCCATAGTCTTCGAATCGGTCTTCTTCCTCCAGTTTCCTGAGCAGCTTTTTTCTTTTCCTCAGATACCGCAGGAAAGCCACCAGAGCAATCAACGAAAGCACTGAAAACAGGGTTAACTGGCTCAGGAACGTTTTCAGAAACGAACGTTTTCTGGCCAGGTCCTTGTGCCAGGCTGCTTCAAGCCTGTTGAGGTTCTCACCGGCCGCTTCCAGCAGGGCAGCGTGAAAGCTGGAGCCTTCTTTCATTGACAACAGTATTTCTTCTACAGCATCAGAACGGCCGTTTTGGAGCCATTGAATGAAGGAAAGTGACTGGGCGTATGCAATTGAAATAGCACCATTGTCTGGGGGAAAGTTTTCCGAGAGTGAGGCAAGGGAGCGGAGTTTGTTTCCTTTTGCATCTGTTCGCAGTCTGTTCAGGAGTTGCGGGTTGATTTGCTGACCAGCTACCCACTGGGCCACGCCCTCGTTGAACCATAGCGGCACACCCTGGCCGGTTCTTCTGAGCATGGCCGCAAGATAGAGGTGGAAAGTTTCGTGGGTGAGAGTTTCCGGCAGGTTGCCGCCGCCGATCGCCCTCAGGTGAGTTGAGCGAATCAGGATCAGGTTTTCGGGTGAGAATGCAACCGCGAGAGCGTACTCGGGGGCGCCGGTAGCTCTGAGGCGCCGGAAAGCGGCTTTGTATGCGATATCGGAGTCTGCGAGCTCTATCGTTACATGCCCCGGGTCAGGAAGAGAAGTAAGCTGCTTTACGCGCGTTGCGGAATGCTCGTAGAGAGCCAGGGCCGTACGGGCCTGTGTGCCTGCTCGCGGAGGATGGACCACGGTGATTTTGCCTTTGGTCAGGCGCTGCTGTCCGTACGCAGCAAGGCAAGTCAACATGATTATGCAAAGAGATGTGGCCTGTAAGATTCTCATGCGCCAATTCTTAGGCGTTCGCCAAGGGAGTTGTCTATTTGGCTTATACGCCTGATTTTTGTGATGGTTGTTTCAATATCGTACTCGACGCGGCGGAACTCCAGCTCGCCGGAGTCTGGACTAAACAGCACATAGCAGCCGCGCGGGTCACGGTCTCTGGGTTGTCCAACAGACCCTACGTTGACCAGGTATTTTTTATCCGGCTTGCAGACCAACGGGCCGCTCAGCTTGGCCGGTTCTATATAGTGGGCGTCATCGGTAATTATTCCCGGCGTATGGCTGTGGCCGACAAAGGTTATCCAGTCCGTCTTTTCGAACGCATCCTTGATTTTAGTGCTGTTTTCGCCAAGGACTTCGTCCACATCAGAGCGCAGGATATATTCATCAATGGGGCCGCGAGGTGACCCATGTACAAAAAGCAGCCTCCCTTCCTTGTATTTCTTGGGAAGCCTTTTCGCAAAGCGCCATCGTCTTACGCGGCCGCCAAGACTGTACCAGTGCGGCCTGAGTTTGTCCGTGGTCCAGAGCAGCGCATCTTTCGCTGTAGCGTGAAAACCAAGCGGCTCATGGATTACGGCCCATTCGTGGTTGCCGCAGAGAACAACATCAAACTTTCGGGCAAGGTCCATGCACTCCGCGGGGTCCGGGCCGTATCCCACCACGTCTCCGAGGCAAATCACGCGTGGATTACCAGCTTTACCGATATCCTTGAGTACGGCCTTCATGGCCTCGAGGTTCCCGTGAATGTCACTTATGACCGCAATTTTCGCCATTTGTTCAGTATAAGACCTTAACAAGATAAAGGCCGTGCGGCTTGAGAGTAGGCCCGGCACGCCCCCTGTCACATGACTTTATTATATCAGAAATCTTCTCCGGTGGGAATCTTCCTTTTCCAACTTCAAGAAGAGTTCCTGCAATTGTTCTCACCATTCTGTAAAGGAACCGGTCACCCCGGACCTCTATGCGAACCAAGCTTTCCTGCATTATGCCGAAGAGTTCACAGGGAGCGTAGCTTACTCGAACGTGCTTGATGTTGCATACGGTGTTTTCTTCCTGCGAGGTTTTCGCGCCGAAGGCGGCGTAGTCACGCTCGCCTCGGATAGTTACGGCTGCCTTGGCCATTGCCTCAGTGTCAAGCGGATCTCGGACATGCATTGCCCTGTGGTTTAAGATTGGGTTTGGCTGCCCTGCCTTGATAATCAGGTAATGGTAGATTTTTCCCTTTGCCGAGAAACGGCTGTTAAAATCTGGCGCGACTTCCGCTGCATCAAGCACTGCAACATCGTGGGGCAGCTTCGAATTTACTGCGGCGGGCAGCTTTTGCACAGGAATGTCGCTTTCGGTGATGAAATTTGCAACCTGGCCGCAGGCGTGGACTCCGGCGTCAGTCCGCGAGGCACCCTGTGTTAGAACAGGCGGGCGTAATAAATTACTGAGAGCTTCTTCGAGAGTCCCTTGCACGGTTCGAGTGTTATTCTGGCGCTGCCAGCCGTGAAAGGCGGTTCCGTCATACGCAATGGTGAATCTGA
>CAYWBA010000106.1:0-9450 GCA_964455955.1 uncultured Planctomycetota bacterium
TGCAACCCCCGCCTGCGGATACTCCTGGAGTATCTTGTTCAGGTTGGCAAGCGCACCTTCATAATCAGTCTTCCTGAACTTCTCTTCCGCTTTGCTGTAAAGGTCGTTTGCTTTTATGTTGTATCTTTGGCGTTGTCCTATCAACAAAACGGCTATTCCGACCCCTGCGATTAGTGCAACAACTATTACAAATATGATTGCCAGCTTCTTCTTGCCCTTAGGTGGCGGCGGGGCGGCAACGGGCACTTCTCTTCTTGTGGGCCTGAGCTGCCCTACCGGTGTTGTGATGCCGTCGGTCGATTGGACTACTTGTGCTATCCCGGTGCCTTCGGCTCCTTCCTCTTCCACCATGTGCTCGGCTCTCTCGTAGAGCTGGTCAAGGATAGCATCCATGTCCTCGCCGAAGACCGGCAGGCCACTTTCATCCCTGCTTGCAACCTTGGTTACTACAATAGTCTCGCCGCACTTCGGACACTCGATGTCAATACCTTCAAACAGTTCCTCTATCTTGAACAGGTGTCCGCAGTACTTGCAGCCGGCAACAATTTTGGCCATCTTAACCTCCTGGGTGTAATGCTGCCGTTCCTATTTCGCCTCCAGCCAGTTGTCACCGAGTCCCACATTCACTTTGACCGGCACAGACAGGGGAATCGCGCCCGCCATTTCTTCGCGAACAAGTTCGCCAAGAGCGTCCGCCCTGTCAGCCGGTGTGTCAAACACCAGCTCGTCGTGTATCTGCAGAATCATCAGGACATCGGGTTCATGCTCTTTGAGCCTGGCGGCTATACGAACCATCGCCACCTTTATCATATCGGCCGCTGAGCCCTGGAGCACGGTGTTTACTGCCAGCCTTTTGCCCTGGCTGTGCAACCGGCTGTCCGACGAATTGATTCCAGGTATGTAGCGCCTTCTGTTAAAGACGGTAGTAACATAACCTTTTTTCGAAGCATCTTCAACAATTCTTTCTACAAATTCACACAATCCCGGATATTTCTCAAAGTAGCTGTCTATGAAATGTTTGGCTTCTTCATGGGCTATTTTGAGCTGCCTTGAAAGACTGTGCGGGCCCTGGCCGTAGACTGTTGCGAAGTTGACAGTCTTGGCCGTGGCGCGGTGCCGGGGTGTCACCTTCTTTATCGGCACCCCGTAGATCTCGGCCGCAACAGACGCGTGAATATCCTCGTCATTGGCAAATGCCTCAAGCATCTTTTCATCCTGTGAAAAGTGCGCGAGCAAACGCAGCTCAACCTGCGAGTAGTCTGCGGTAAGGATTTTCCTGCCAGGAGCGCGCGGGACAAAGGCCTCTCGTATCTTCTTCCCCTGCTCCTCGCGCACCGGTATGTTCTGCAGGTTCGGGCCGGAGCTTGAGAGCCGGCCTGTTGTGGTTACGGTCTGGTTGAAGCTTGTGTGCACCCTGCCTGTCCTTGGCGAAACCATGCGGGGCAGGGCATCGACGTAAGTGTTCTTGAGCTTTGCGAGCGAGCGGTAGTCCACAACGAGTGCCGGGAGTTCGTGAAGTACAGCAAGCTCTTCGAGAATCTCGTGGCCTGTCGCAGGTCGGCCCGTGGGCGTTTTTCGCAGGACGGGTAGATTGAGCCTTTCAAAAAGCACTTCTGAAAGCTGGCGCGGGCTGTCAATATTAAACTCGCCACCCGCCATTTCGTAAATACTCTTGCGCGCCTCTTCAAGTTGTCTTTCGAGCTTTTTTGAAAATTCCTCCAGGAATTTCACATCGATTGTGACACCGTTTAGCTCCAGGCTCGCAAGGACATCCACAAGCGGCATCTCTACTTCCCGGAGAAGTTCCTCAAGCTCCAGTTTCTTCAACTGCGGCTCAAGTGCCTTGCGCAACCGAAGCGTCATATCGGCGTCTTCGCAGGCGTACTCTGATACTCTCGGGATGTCCACCGTATCCATGGTTGTCTGGTTGCGCCCTTTGCCTATGAGATCTTTGATGGGGATGTTCTTGTGCCCGAGGTACTCAAGCGAAAGGTTATCCAGGGAATAGCCGCTTCCGGCAGGGTTGACGAGGTACGCAGCAATCATTGTATCGAAGTGCACGCCCCGTACCTTGACGCCCTCGTACGCGAGCACGGTTATATCGTATTTCAGGTTATGGCCGACCTTGCGTACCTTGTCAGATTCAAGCACCGGGCGAATCGCTTCGATAACTTTATCCTTGGAGAGAACCCTGGCGCCGAGCGGCCCTTTGACGGGGAGATAGTAAGCCTCGGACTGTTTCCACGAAAACGAGAGGCCCACAAGCTCCGCAGCGTGCGGGTTCTCGCTTGTTGTTTCGGTGTCGAAACTGACTTCGCCCTGCTGCGAGAGCGCCTTTACAAACTTCTCGAACTTCTTTGGCGTGTCCACGAGTTGGTAAGTGTGCACCTCGGTGATAGGACTGTGTTCAAGAAGCTTGGAAAGAAATTTCCTAAACCCGTGCTTCTGGAAAATCCCGACAAGGCGTTTGGTGTCAGGCTCTGCGGCTTCACATTTCTTGAGGTCAAACTCAATCGGGACATCCCGGCGCACTGTGGCCAGGCTTTTGCTGAACTCGGCGCTTTCCCTGTTTTGCTCAAGCTTGTTTCTTACCGATTTCTTCACTTCTTCGAGGTTGCTGTAAATACCATCAATCGAGGAGTACTTCGCCAAAAGCTCGCCCGCAGTTTTCTTGCCGACCCCGGGCACACCCGGTATGTTGTCCGACGAATCGCCTGTTAGGGCCAGGTAGTCGGCCAAGGCCTTGGGCTCCATCCCGAATTCAGCGCGGAATTCCTCATGCCCGTACGTCTTGCCGTCCTTGGTGTCGTAAATATATACGCCGGGCCTCAACACTTGCTTAAGGTCCTTGTCCCGGGTTATTACATGCACCTCGACGTCCTCACCCTTGACCTTCTCCACTATGGTGGCAATTACATCGTCCGCTTCAAATCCCTCCAGGCTGAATACCGGAATCCCGTAAGCTTCGACAATGTCCATAACGACCGGCACTTGCACGGCCAGATCCTCAGGCATGGGTTTGCGCGTGGCCTTGTAGTCTTTGAACACCTTGTGCCTGAAGCTGGGTGCCTTCAGGTCGAAGGTTATGGCAACGTAGTCGGGATTCTCCTTCTCTTTAATGCGCAGTATCATGGATATAAAGCCAAATATCGCGTTTGTCGGCTCCCCTTTGGGCCCCGTCATGTTGCGAATAGCATGATACGCCTGGTACAAGTACGAGTAACCATCAACGACGAACAATTTTTTCGCCAAAGTCTTGTCTCCAGCGAGGGCGGGGGATAGTCCAGTCACGGATGCATCTTTTCAAATCCCGGCTGCTTTTCTGTGTATACAAACTCCACTGCAGCAAAACAAAGGATTAACGCAGAACACTAAAATGGCCAAATCAAGTGCCTGCGGCAAAGGCTAACGTCCGGTAATGAATGCATGTTCCTGTTTGAATTGCACCAAGGAACTCTAACCTCAAGCTACAAAAAAGATAATAAAAAGCGTTTTGTCTTTATGTCAAGGATATTTTTCCAAAAATCTTGCCCTGTCCGGTAGACGGAGCTACGGCGTTAACGGGCAGAGGGCTCTCGCCCCGGTACATTGCAACAGGTGAAATGGATTTTTTTCTTGACATTTCCCCAAGATGTGAAATAAGATATACTCGCCTCTGAGCAGGCAGCATCGTATTTTGGCTGAAGTGCCGGTAACACTCTTGGGAGGATTCTCGCATGGCTATGGATAAGAAAACTCAGCTTCTGGTCATACCGCTTATCATCGCAATAATCGTAATAATCGGCCTTATAGCCGGCATTGTTTACATGAATTCCGAAATGGAAAAACTGTGGGAAGACATGGACCAGGCGGCCCGTGACGCTGAAAGGGAAAAGGATCTGCGCGCAAATCTCGAACTCGAAAAGCAGAAGCTTACCAGGTTTGTCACAGGCTCCGGCGATGCTGACCCGAGCGTCCTGAAGCAGCAATACCTTATTCGAAGAGCCGTCAATGAACACCTCGACAAGTTCCTCGGCGAAGAAAGCCCGAGGTCAGAATTCGCTTACCTCACGGAGCTTTACAACAGTGTCTTCACAGAAAGAGAGCGCGCACTGGTAAAAGCTCTTACCTACAGGCGCGAGGCCGAGGCCTCCCAGGACCAGGCAAAGAGCATCGCTTCTACCATTAGCAGGATAAAGGAAGAGAAAGATAAGGAAATCACCAGGCTCGTAAACGAGAAGAGGGACCTGGAAACCCAAAAAAGCAACATGGAGCAGCAGTACAAGGCTGAACTGGCAAGAAAAGAGGCGCAGATAGAGCAGGAACGGACTGAGAAGCTCGATCTTGAGAAAAAACTCAATATGGAAATTGCCGCCCTGAGGTCTGACATCTCTGAAAAGAAACGCCGCATTGATCAGTTGGTCAAGAAAAAAGCAAAAGAGCTCATGTCGGCAGACCCGGACGGAGAGGTTATACTGGCGGATAACAAGCTCGGCTACTGCTGGGTCAATCTCGGTCGCACCCACGGCCTGAGGGCTGGAAGTACGTTTGAAGTCTTCCGCTACATCAAGGGCGGGCGCCGCAAGATGAAAGGCAAGATCGAAATAAAGAAAATTGACACCACCCACAGCCAGGCCGCCATTATCGAATCCCTCGACCCGGAGGACGACCCCATTGTAAAAGGCGACTACATTATCAGCCCCCTGTTTGATAGGGAAGAAACCAAGATATTCGTGTTCGCAGGCGAGCTTATCAACCCGCTCTATTCCAAGGCCGAAGTGGTAAAGATGATAGAAGAAATGGGCGCAAAGGTTGACCGCGAACTCAGTGTAGAAACCGACTTCCTGATTGCCGGCAAGGGCGCCGAAGAGACGGAGGAATATACCAAGGCCGTAGAGCTTGGCATCTTCATAATGCGCGAAGATGAACTCTTCAAGTACATCGGCAAATAATTCTCGCAACTTTTTAGTGTTTGAAACGTCTAATATACTGGCCAGGGATTGTGACGGGCGGAACAACTTGTCCGCCTGTTTTCACATAACCCGTTACTAAGAGCCTGATAGTCAAAGAGGGCCTGACCAATGAAAAAGGCGATTTCTGTTATACTTATCCTTGCGGTTGTTGTAATCGGCGCAATGCACGGGCATTACACTTACCTGAGCTCGCGCCGCCTTATTCCCGACAACGTGGGCTTCCTGTCATACCTTGCCGGAAACTACCACCTCCTCAGCGAGAAGCCGGGCGGCGTGAATGTGGCACGTGGACCGGAAAGACCGGCTACTGCTGGTGAGCCTGGCAAAGATACCCGCTCCCAGCCTCCTGAAAAGAAAGAAACACCTCCCGCTGTCGAGAAAATCAAACCGCCTAAGGAAATTGTTGAGCTTCAGGATGTGCCCGGTCTCCTCAAAGAGGGCCGCGAGCTTTACAGCAAGGGTGACTACAAGGCAGCAAACACCAAGTATAAAAAAGCTCTTGATATCCTTGCCAGGGCCCGGCGCCAGTCATCCCCGCAGTATGAAGAAGCCAAGAAATACTCCATGCGCTCGCATGTTTTTGGGAACCTGATGACCAATATTCCCATGCTTGAACTCAGTGATGGGAAAGACCTCTCTTCCATCGAGCTTGATACAGGCAATACCATTGTGGCCCGCATACTCAAAGAAGACAGCTCAGGCGTTACAGTCCAGCAGAACGGCGGAATACAGGCGACTTTCTCAGAGGACCAAGTCGTTGATATAAAGCCGCTCTCAGAGGCCAAGTACCGCAGGGGCCTGAAGCAGGAGTTCCGCCAGCGGCTGGGCAAGGTTGACTCGAAGCTCTATTTCGATATCTTCGGCGTCGCACTCTACGCGATACAGAACAAACTTCACGACGAGGTTACTCCCATCCTCGAGCAGACCTTCAATCTGTCCGGCTCGGAGCTTGTCCTTCAGACCTTCTACACCGGCAGCGATGTGAACGAGCTGGTGGTGCAGCTCCTTGATTCCTTTGACAAGATGCAGGAGGCCCGGGAGTACAGACGCCAGCACGAGCTTGCACAAAAACCCCCGGAGCATGAATCTCCACCCGGGCCTGAACCGGTCCGTACCCCTGAGCATGAACTGGTAGAACCCGAACCTGTCCGTCCGACCATACCGGCGTCGCTCGAGGAAGCCCTTCAGTTAGCCGACCGCTATTTTGCCGCCGGCCAGAAGTTTGCCAACTACGCTACCCGGAACCCGTCAAAACGGCTGCACTTCGGCAAGAAGGCCGACAGGGAACTGGAAAAGGCAAGGGACATACTTAACCCGCTTCTGGACAAGTACCCGGATAACCGGGACGTCTCGAGCCGGCTCCAGGACCTCTATGGTCTTATACAGTATGTTAAGCACAACCTCCTGGGCTTTTGACAGGCAGGATTTCTCCACAGAAGGTTCTGGAACTACCACGCCAAAAGACGTTAGCGCATATTTTGCTGACCGGAACCCTGGGCTTTTGAAAACGGAGGCGCAACCATTATGAACGTTATCAAGTGGCGCGAAATGGAACCTCAGCAGGTCACCGAGGAAGGTGCAAGCAAAACCACTATTAGAGTTCTGCTGGGACCCGACCTCGGCGTGCCCAACTTTGTCATGCGGCTGTTCGAAATCGAGCCCGGAGGCCAGACCCCTCTTCATTCTCACGAGTGGGAACACGAAATCTTTATTCTCTCAGGTAGTGGTATTTGCGTCTCGACTGAAGGCGAAACCCCGGTTGGAGTCCATGATGCGGTATTTGTTCCGCCCGGAGAGAAACACTGCTTCCGCAATACAGGTGACGAAATGCTGCGGGTAATCTGCCTGATACCCGCTACTTTTAGCCATAGACAGTGATACCACGCTTCGCGCCTGATTTTATCTTTTGACCGCCGCTTAATTTCACTATATAATCCCCTGCACTGTTATGAGTGAAAACGGCTTTGGAAGCACCACGCTCCAAAGCGCGGTGAAAGAAATACACATACTGCAAAATCAGGTTTTGGGATGGTTACATTATGTCCCTGATAAAGCGCCACAAGACCCGCAAAGTTGCGATTGGAACTGTCGAAGTCGGCGGGGATTCGCCCGTATCCATACAATCCATGACAAAGACTCCAACCACCGATGTTGAAGCTACTGCGGCGCAGATAGGTAAACTGGCCGCGGCAGGCTGCGAAATCGTCAGAGTTGCTGTCCCCACCGGGCGCTCCGCCGCCGCACTCCCCCAAATTCTAAAATGCTCACCCATTCCTGTCGTCGCAGACATTCACTTTACCGGCAAGCTCGCCCTTGCAGCAATTGAAGCCGGCGTTCAAGGCCTCAGGATTAACCCCGGCAACATGCACAACAGAAAGTCCCTGGCCAGAGTTGCAGCCGCGGCGAAAGAGGCGCAAATACCCATTCGCATCGGCGTCAACTCCGGCTCTATCGCAGGGGGCAAGAAGATTGAGGGCGACCTGGCCGAGCTTATGGTCAGAACAGCCCTTGAAACTGCGCGCTTCCTCGAAGAGCAGGATTTCCATGACATAATAATAAGCGCAAAAGCCTCTGGCGTCCGGTCCACCGTCAAGGCGTACCGCATGCTGGCGCGCCAGACCGATTACCCGCTCCACCTCGGCATCACCGCAGCCGGCCCTGCCTCCTCTGCGGTCGTCCGCTCGGCCATCGGGATTGGTTCACTGCTGCTTGAAGGTATCGGGGACACAATAAGGGTATCTGTTACAGGTGACCCTGTGCAGGAGGTGGAGGTCGCAAGAGAGATACTTGACAGCCTTGAACTTCGCCGTTTCGGGCTCCGGGTGATTTCATGCCCCACCTGTGCCCGATGCAAGGTTGACCTTGTGGAGTTGGTTGAAAAAGTAAAAAAAAGGCTTGCAGGGATTGACAAGCCGGTAATTGTTGCCATTATGGGGTGTGTTGTAAACGGTCCCGGCGAAGCCAGAGAGGCCGACATCGGCGCCGCCTGCACCCGGTCCGGGGCGTGGATATTCACAAGAGGAGCAAAGATTCGAAAGGTGAGCTTTGCCGAAGTTCCTGAAGAGCTTCTCAAAGAACTAAAGGAGCAGTAGCTTGTTAGAACAACCAAAGAAGGTGTCGAGCCAGGCTTCCCAGGTATTTTATGATTTTGATTTGATCGTGCGCGAAAGCGGCCCAAACTTCTACTCCGTCACCATGCTGGCCGAAACTGGCAAGAAGGTTGCCGAAGAGGCCTTCCAGTCATACGACAGCCTTAAAAATGTGCCCAAGGCGCTTGAGCGGGCAAAATCATCCGACCCCAAGCTCGCCCCGTCCATGTTCGCGAAGCTCAAAGACTTCGGATACAAGTTGGCAGAAGGGCTTCTTGCAGGCAAGATAGGCAGAGAGGTACGCAGGCTCTTGAGCGTCAGCGGAACCGTCGTTCTTCGCTTGCGCATAGAACCGGCTGAACTCAAGCATGTGGCATGGGAAACGCTGTTCCATGCTGACGAGTTTCTTGCAGCTTCGCCACACTTCCTTGTTGCGCGCATACCGCCCGGGATAGAAAAACCTGACAAGCCTGTGGTTGAAACAACGCCCAGATTGCTCTGCGTGCTCATGCGCCCCCTGCTTGAGAACTACGGCGATGAAACGCGATGGGAGGCGCGAAAAAAAGCCATTCAAGCGGTTCTGACCGAGGTCGCGAACTCTGGCGAGATAGAGTTCACAATTGCTGAGGCCACCACGCTGCGTGAGGTCCTCGACGCTGTCGGTGGCGATGATAGGGAGATAATCCATCTCTTCTGCCAGAGCGAGGATAATCAGGTCCTCATTGCCGAAGGTGAACTCATAAGCGCCGCAGAGCTCGCGCAGCACCTCGGTGCGCTGAACAACACGCGCTTTGTCGTTCTCTCTTCCATCTGGGGCCACAACACTGCTGTTGCAAGCATGGGCAGAGACCTCATCTTTTGCAGGCTCTCAGGTGTCCTTGTTATGCCGTTTGAGATGGGAGAAACCCAGGAAAAAGCGTTTCTCGGCGCCCTTTACCACAGCCTGGGAAGCGGCAAACGGCTTGACCTTGCTGTCGCCCTGGCGCGGATGGCCTGCAAGGACGCGGGAGAGGAGCGAGCCGATTTTATGCTCCCCATCTTTCTCAGAACAGAAACACAGCCCTTTAAGCCTGTCGTCAAGAAGCCCGAAGAGTTGAAGAAAGCGTCAAGCGAAAAGACCGGCATCGTTGAGCGCCTGCAGAACCTTGTTACCCTGAGAGAAGGAGCCAATAAAGCCTTGGCACTTGCCAGCCTCGCCTGTCACCACGAGCAAAACGGGGAATATGAGCTGGCCCTCGAAAATTACAATACTGCTATCCCGATTTTCGAAGAGCACCAAGATAAACACAATCTTGCTGTCGCGCTCAATAATGCTGCAAATATCCTTATGGAAAAGAAAGAGTACCAGGCCGCCCTTGACTACCTCAGAAAAGCCGCACAGGTCCGTATGGACCTTGCAGCTATGGAGG
>CAYWBA010000107.1:0-5342 GCA_964455955.1 uncultured Planctomycetota bacterium
GAAGTGTTGATGTAAACACCGCCACGGATTTCAGTGCTGATTTCCGGGTCTGTTCCAGTCATGATTTGTCCACAAACGCCAGGCTTTGCAGAGTGAAATGTTATACGCAGGGCCGTTGACTTGCAAGGTTAAAGTTTTCCGCGTGGTGCAGTAAGAATGCGGCCCCCTACTTCTCGAAAATCGGCAGGTATCCTATCGGAAGTTCCAAGATGAGACATGCTATGGAAGTTGAGAACACGGAGCCGTAGCCGGAGCCCCAGCCGCCGCGGTCTCCACGCCAGGAGCCGTTGCTGCTCTGCGCCTGTATTAGATGCTCGTAAGACTTCGGGAACCATGTCTCCCAGTCGGTACCGCCAGACTGCCACATGGCCTGGGCGGCATAAAGGTTGCCATACCAGGGCCACTCTGAAGCCTGCAATGGTACAGCGACAGCCGCGATGCGCTTGCGCATGAAAGCAAGGCCCATATCGAGCTCTTTGGATTGGTAGACGCCGGCGGCGTTGAGCACACTTACGGCTGCTCCGGTAAGTGTATAGGTCCTGCGGTTGCTGTTGAGAGTATACCGGCAGCCGTCAGCAGTCATGCACTTTTGAATATAGCCTATGCCTTTTCCAATCGCGGCCTTGGGCACATCTATTCCAGTATTGCGGGCAGCTCTTACGGCCTGGACAACAGTTATGGTAATAGACCCTTCGTCGGACAGTGAGCGCTGATAAACTACCGTGTGGGAGGGAAAGTAACCCCACCCGCCTTCCCTTGTCTGGGAATTAAGAATAACCTTGGTTGCCTTCTTTAACGCTGAATTTACTTTTTTCTGAAATTCGGGGGGAAGCATCCCGTAAACCTCGGCCAGAAAAAGCGTGGCGTAGCCATGGCCATGCATGCGGCACTGCCCGTCGTCCAGATATCCCCAGTGGTCCTGCCTGCTCAAGATGTACTGGAGAACCTTGGCCACCTGTTCCCCGTAGGGGCCACGATTGTAACCGTTCCCATTACCGAGGAACGCCAGGCCGGCCAGAGCGCTGTTGGCCATATGATAGCTTGTACCGAAGGACCCGTCTTGATTCTGCTGTGTTTTCAGGAACTGAAGTCCCTTGCTGATCGCAGCAAGCGTTTGAGGAGTAACAGCATCTCTGCGCCTTCCCTTTTCCTGGGCCTGGAGGCGACCAGACAACCCCGGCAACAAGGCGAGCGCAATCACTGACACCAAGAGCACCAAACCTGCGATTTTTCTTCTCACTGCTTCCTCGCTAAACTAATACCACCTTTTGTAGTTTTGTAAAGGATACCGGCTTTTGCAAAGGTTATCCACAAGAAACCGGGGAAATTTCCAAGCTTACTTGCCCGGCCGCTCTTTACCGAGTTCCTTGTAATACCTTTCGAGCATCTTGCGATGCTTTTCCGGCATTTTCTCTTTGGAACCGGCTTCTGCGTCTTTTCGCGAATGGCCCGGCAGATCACCCCAGCGGTCCTCTTCCCTGCCGCCTTTGCCGCGGAACTTGGGGTCCGTGCTCTCAGGTTTGCCGACCTTTTTAAGGATCTGTTTCTGGCGCGGGTCGCCCGGTCTAGCGGGGTTCTGCCTGTTCGGGTCTCTCATACTCTTCTGCCGCTGTCCTGGCTTTTGTCCTGGCTTTTGTCCTGGCTTTTTTCCCGGCTTCTGTTGCTGTGACTGCTGCTGCTCCGCTTCCTCAGCCTTCTTTATCAGGTCGTTAAGGAGATCAAGAACCTCCCTCTGCTTTTCCTGGGTTGAGGAGCTTAAGTCTTGTCTTGCAAGCCTTTTCTCGATGACCTTCATCTTGCCGGCGATTGCCTCCAGCGGGTCCTGCTCCTCGCTGGTCTTACTGTGGGGATTCTCTTCCTTTTTCTCTTCTTTGTGGCGCTTCCAGGCCCGCTTGAGCATCTCAAGCTCTTCCTCATCGGCGCCTTCGTCATCGCCTTTGTCGGGTTTGTCCAACCCAGGTCTGGCAGCCGGAGCATCCTGCGCCCAGCCTGCTGCCCCCTGCACCACCAGCATAAGGATTGCTGCCAGCGCCAGCACAAGTCTCAAGTTCTTCATGTTCATCCTCCTTGGGACAATTGCCAAGTTACTTTTTCGGTTGTGGCTTCGGCTGCGGCATACCGGGCTGTTGCTGCTGCTGTTGCTTCATCAACGCCTCGCGCATCTTCTGAGCCATCTCTCTGACCGCGGTTTGCCTGTGATAAAGACGGTTAATCATCTTCTTCTGAATAAAGTTGGGTTTATTACTCGACTGTTTTACAGCTTTGTGAACATCCTTTGTTTTCTCGTAGACATTACCTTCCATCTTGCGAAGCATCTTGAGTTCCGCCACGGGCGGGATGAGCGGCTGCTTTTTGGGCTTGCCCTTGCCGGGCTTGCGCGGCTTTTTCTTTTTGCGTCTTTTCTGTTCCTTCTTGAGCGCCTTTATCAAGTCTTCGAGCTGCTCCACTATCTCGCGCTCAAGGAGCTGGGTGTACTTGCCTGTATCTTCCAGGCCGAGCAGTTCCGCCACGTCTTTCATGTCTGTCGCGGCATTGCGCAGGACGCCGGCAAAAACGTGTGCAAACTCCTCTTCCAGCAGCTTGACCAGTTCCAGCGCTTTCTTCTTAAGCCCGGACTCCTTTTCGGACATTTTGCGCAGCTCTATGCGGTTCGCCCTGGTAAGACTGCTCTCGATTTTCTTAGCGTTCAATTCTATTGTATTCTTGTTTATCTCTTTCTGGTCGGCAAGGATGCTCCTGAGTTCTTGTTCTATCTGCACCAGGTCCTGCATCTGCTTTTGCTCTTCAAGCTCCTGCTCGCGCTCGGCAAGGTCCTCTTTGGCCTTCTCCAGGTTCTTGTCCGCCTTCTGCTCGCTTTGCTGCGCGCCGCCGGACTGTTGCTGGCCGAGCTGTTTCTGGGCCTTCCCCATATTCTTGCCGGCCTTGCCCACCTGGCCGGTAGCACTCTGCTGCTGGGGACTTTTATGCTGGCTGTTTTGCATCTTTTTCTTCACGTTTTCTGTCTTGTTCTTAAGTTTTTCCTGCTCTTTCGCCAGCTCGTCGGTCTTTTTCTTCTCTTGCTTGGCAAGCTCTTTCTTTTTTTCGTCTTGAAGAGCCTTCTTGGCGTCAGCGAGGTTTTTCATAGCCTTTTGCTGAGACTGCTGTCCCTGCTGCGATTGTGCGCCGCCCTGCTTGAACTGCTGGCCGGCCTGCTGCATATTCTGGGAAGCGGACTGTGTGCTTTTTGCTGCCTTCTGCGTATTGGAGTTTTGGCCCTGCTGGCCTGACTTGGACATCTGGTCGAGTTTCTTGGCAAGCTTCCCAGCTTCCTTGGCCAGCTCCTCCTGGTTGCCTGCAGCCTTCTCGGCATCGGATTTCTTCTCGATTTCCTTCGCAAGTTCGTCCCTTGCCCCCTTCAGCGCATCTTTCGCTTCCTTAAGTGCATCTTGGGCTTCCTTCTGCGTGCGCTGGGCAGGTTGACCCTTGCGCTCTGCAAGCTGCTCGGAAGCCTTTTTCATTGCACTGGTGGCTTTTTGCATGGCGCCAGAGGCTTTTTGGGCTTTTTGGGAACTCTGTCCGCTGGAGCTCTTGGCAGCATTTTCGAGGCTCTTCTGCAGGTTGGAAGACTTGTTGCCAAGATTACCCTGCTTGCTGGAAAGCTTATCCATCTTGTTGTGCTGCCCCTCGGCAAGCGCATCCTTTGTGCTTTGACGCAATGCCTCCTGCTCTTTGGCCAGTTGTTCAAGTTCTTTGGCTGCCTCATCGAGGGATTTCAGCATGCGGCTCTCGGCATCCTGCCCCTGTTTTGCGGGATTCTTCATGAGTTCTTCTTGTTTTTTGGAGAGCTGGTCAAGTTTATTTATCGCGCTCTCAAGCTGCTGGATGCGTTCCTTAGTTTCGTTTACCCCTTTTGTCTTTTCTATTAAGTCTTTCTGTTTTTCCTGAAGTTTTTCTATTTGATCCCTGAATTCTTTGAGCTCTTTAAGCTCCTCCTTAAAGTCTTTCTCATACTGCTTGCCGATAAGATAATTGAGCAGGTCTATAAGGTCTCTTACGACCTTGTTGGCTTTGGCGTATGCCTCCCAGCCTTCTTCTTTCAGGAGAGCTTTGCGTATTGCTTCCATATCTTCAAGCAGCAGCTTTTCGCGCACTGCCTTCCAGGTTTCTCGAAGTTTCTTCGCTTCGTCAGGCTGTTTTTCTTCAATGGTCTTGGCAAGCTTCTGCATCAACTCTTCGAGGTACTGCAGTTCTTTTTTGGCTTGCTCCTGCTTGTCCGCCAGTTTCTTGTAATCTTTGTCTTTAGGCTGTGGGTCGTTGTCTTGCGCGACGGCGAAAGAAAGGCCCACGCACAAGCACAGGCTTATCACAACGACAAGCTGCCCAGCTTTAGATATTCTTTCCATCTCAAACCCTCCAAAGATAAGAACTTGTCCTTCTCTTACCTATACTGCGTCAAGGCAGCAGGTGTTTGATTTACAGTTCAATCTATTTTGCCCAAAATTTATAGCTTTCGAACTACCTATTATTTTCCTTTTCTTCCTCTTTTTTTTCGTCATCATCTTCTTTCTTCTCGTCACCGGATTTCTTTAATTTTTTGCCGACGGCGTCGCGCAGATCTTTCTCGATTTGAAGAAGTTCGCGGAAACGGCGGATAACCTCGTTGAAGTCGGAAATCCGCTCCATCGCCCTGATAATGATGTTCAGTTTTGCAACTAACTCAGCCTGTTTCTTGTATATCAGGTCGAATGCCCCTTCGTACCCGCCTTCAGGTTTTTCTTTGCGCAGGGCATAGATGTCTTCTGCCAGTTTTGGTGACAGATCGTGCGCCAGGCTCGCGACAACTGCATTCAGCTCGCCCCACATCTCGTAGTCCTGCTCGTCGTAAAGCTTGTTAGCGCGCATGCCATCAATAATATCGGTGAACTCGTTGGTTGAGCCCTGCAGCTCGCGGGTTACCTTGTGCTGGTCCAGCTCCGCGTTAAGCGTCCGCCGCTGCATTCCCTTGTCCATCTGGTCGGAGAGGGCGACCTTCTGGCTGATTTCACTTATTTCGTCCATTATGAGTTCCTGGTTGCGCTTGACTGCTTTGAGCCTGTCTCTGAGCCTTATCAACCTGTCCTGGTAAGTGCGGCGCAACTCTTCCGCGGTCACGACGGAGATTTTCCACTTGCGGCTCCGACCGGGCTCGGTATGGGCCGCATCATTAAAGTCCTGCGCTTCGGCAAAATAAATGATAGTCTCGCCGACCTGAGCCTCCAGCGACTCAAGGTCGAAATCATAGCTGAACGAGACCTCTTTTTCCCCAGTGATTGCTACTGGTTGTCCCTCTGTGTCGGTGAAATTAAGCGTCTCCTCCTCGGGTT
>CAYWBA010000107.1:5352-9434 GCA_964455955.1 uncultured Planctomycetota bacterium
ATTCCTCGCTTTCTTTTATCTTGTAGTACTTGAGAACGGCATCCTTGATGCCGTATTCATCGCGAAGCTTGAGATTAAGCGGCAGCACAGCGTTCGGAGTCATCATGATATTACGGGCAGGTTTCGTAATCTTTATTGAAGGCGGCCTGTCTTCCACCACGCGCAGATTGTAGGTCACCGGCTTGTGGTTTAAGAAGTTATTAAAGCCATCTGTGTCGGTCAGCTCAAAAGTATAGTGACATGACTTCCTGGCGACGAAACGTCCCCGGAAGATTCTTTCCTCTTCGAAATCGCCCGTGTCCCACGTGTCCCTGCCATCTTCGGCTTTAATCTTGTCGCCTCTCAGGCGCGCGCGTTTAAGCGGGTTATTGGACGTTGCCACAAACTCGACCACAGTACCTGCAGGCACCTGGATATTGCCTGTTTCTACCGGCCTGTTCCTTGGTGTGTCTTCAATACCGGTGTACTCCGGGTACTGCAGCCACAGCCGAATGTCCTCGATATGCGGGCGGATCTTTACTTCTATGCGGTGGTGTACAGTCTGCGCGTCTCCGCCTACCGCGAAGAACCAAAAACCTTCGTTGACGTTTTCGAAGGTCTTCTTGAAAATCGAAGTTCCGTACTTGATCATGGGGCTCTCTTCCCAGCTACCCTGGGAATCGAACTTTGAGTAAATGGTCACGGACGAAGGGTGCAGTCTTTCAACCGATTCGACTTCTATCTCGACATCGTCACCCTTTGCAATTGTCTGCACCAGGTTGACAACCTCGAGTTTGTTGTAACGCGGCCACTCTGTTGCGGAGAACGGGGTCAGGTAGCGCTTGAGATAAATTGCGGCAAAAGCCCGGTTTGAGACCGCAAAACCAGCTATTACGACGATAAAAACAATGGCAAACAGCCAGAACTTGACCGCCGACTTTGTAGAGAACACCCCCTTGAATACCCGCTGCTTGACTTCCTGTTCAGTCCGTTCCACAAGAGCTGCCACAAGCTCCTCCGAGTTGAAGAAGCCCTCGTCCGGTCCCTGCCGTGCAAGCTGCACAGTACTAATAAGTCGGTCTTCAAGCTCAGGGAACTTGCGCTCTACTGCAAGCGCTATCTGGTCGTCAGACCTGCGTATTGCAAGAGGCAGGACAAGAGAACGCCAGAGGGTAACAAAAAGTATTACCGCGGACAACAGGACGAGAATCAGGCGCAGGGCCGCAGGCAGCGGTGTAGCCCAGTCGAAAAGGAAGGTAAGCACCACCAAGAGCCCGAGCACCACCAGCAGCCTGGCCACACCCTCCAGTGTTAGGAACAGGCACAGCTTGTTTCGAAGCCCAGCCAGTTTTGAACGCACGACTTCAGGAACCATTCAAGCCTCCACTCGTTAGCAAGTCCAACTCACCTCTGAAAGATAGGCAGATAGCGATGTGGTATTTGAAGTATCAGCGTCGCCATTGCTGTTGCGTAGTTTGGACCAACAAGGTCCTGCCACCTGCCATCATCGTACTGATACGCTAAGAGCTCTCTCTTCAGTTGAGCCCAGTAATCGCTCCAATTGCGCCCGCCTGCCTGGTACATTGCCTGCACACCGTAGTACTGGCCGTAGAGGTATTCGAAGGTTTGGCGCACCTCGCGTTCCACAACGTGGTCCGGCCTGTGTGCGCCAACGAAGTTGCGGTACAGGTAACGTACTCCTTTCAGGACTTCCTTACTGTTGTATTCGCCCGCGGCTTGCAGAGCTGCAACACCGGCCGCAGTGAGGGCGCGCGAAGTTCGGGAAGGGATTCGGAACCCCTGGTTATCGTAAACCTGGTAATAGAAGGCGCCGCTGGGCGCTGAACTCTTGCGGATGTAGTCTATAGCCCGCTTGATTGTCATGACTGGTACGGCAATGCCGGCGTTTCGCGCCGCACGGAGCGCCATCACCTGGCAGATTGTGATAGATATGTCGGAATCTCGCGAATCAGGCTTGTATCGCCAGGCACCCTGTGCGTTCTGAGCCCGTACTATAGCGTCAGCAGCCCTGCGCAACTTCTCGCCCACATCTTCGCGAGTGGTCATGCCGTATATTTCGGCCAGAAACAGCGTGGCGAATGCATGGCTGTACATGCGGCTCTCGCCGTGGCATATGTAACCGTTCATATCCATGGATTTCAGTATGAAATCCAGCCCCCGTTCGATGTTCCGGCCGTAGCGGCCCCTTCCCGGAAAATTACCATGCGCGAGAAAGCTCATACAGGCAAGCGCGGTTACGCCGATGTGCTTATCATACGAGCCGACGTAGGAATAGTTAATCTTGCGGCCGACAACATCCATCCAAGAGCCGTCTTCCTGCTGCGTCGTGGCCAGGTATGTCAGCCCTTTTTCAATTGCACGGCATGTTGCCGGGTCAAGCTCTTCGTTTTCAAACTCCACAAAGTCCGGCTCCTCAGTTATGTCATTGGCATTCAATAACAAGCTGAACGACACCAGCAGCGCCAGAAGGCACGGGACGAGCATGAGCATCCCAAGCCTTGCGGGAAGTGCAAGCAATATCTTCTTGGCACTTCTTACTTTCATGGTATTTCCTTTTCCTGGGCCTGACTGAACACGGTAACAGTTGAGCGGCCAGTAACAACAAGCTTATTCTCTACTAAAAGCAGGTTCCCGGGGTCACGCTTTGCCTTGTGGAATCTCCATTCATCCATGCCGGTGGATTTGCCCGACTCCAGTGAGAACCTGTGTATTCCATCAACGCAAGGGATTGCAACCACGGTTCTGGAGACCAAGCCGCGCCCAGTGCAGTTCAAAACACCTCTCTGCGGCACGGACCATTGCAGCTTGCCGGTTGACAGTTCGATGCATACGACTTTAGACCCGGACATGACCACCCTGCCGCGCGCTATCCCCAAGACATACTGCAGACTCGACTGCTTCCAGGTGGAGTCATACCGCCAGACCATTTTCCCGCTTCCAGCGTCAAAGGCGTAAACATTCTCTGAGTCAAGTGGTGCTACAACCAATATGCCGCCTGCAACGACTGGGGGAGAGTTTCCCCAAATAATACCGCGGGGTTGGGTGTAGTAAGCCCTCGCCGCCTGCAGAGGTATTTGGTCATAGACGGCGGCCCAGCGCACGGAGCCGTCCTCTGCATCCAACGCGAATACCGCGCCAAGGTTTGTAGAACAGAAGACTGTAGGCCTCGCTCCGGTGGCGGCGGCCAGCATGGTGGATAGCGGTCCCCGGGCGTCGTAGCCGAACATTGTAAGTTCTGTGCCGTTGGAGCAAAGGGGCTTTATCCAGATTAGCCGCCCGCTACCCGCGTCAAAGGCACCCACGTAGCTTCCCACCAGCTGCCCGCGGGTTTTTATCTCAACGTACAGTTTCCCACCTATCAACACGGGAGCAGCAGGAACAGACCACCACATCGAAGCGAAGTACTCACTGAACTTTTCATCTTCGTGCAGCACCCACTTCAGTTTGCCTGTGGCTCGGCTGAAAGCACACAGGGTATACCTGGGCACGGCGCCCTTTATGATAATTCCGTTGTAGTCCTCACTCTTGGACACGTCGTAGACAAAGTTCCCGTAGACTGCTGTCTCCGTCACGGTTGGCACCAAATAGCTGTTCGGCTCTGGAAACAGCTCGCTTCTTCCCGGCGCATGAAGCACCATAAGCAACTTTCCGGTGTTCGGGTTAAAAACGCTTATGCCGACTTCATTGCAAACGTAGAGCTTGCCGTCATAAGAAACTGACTGGTAGCGGTAATCATCATTTGAGATACTGACTGCCCTGCGGCGGGTCCGATTGCGGAAGAAGCCTTTTCTGGGCCGATCCGTTGTGCGCTCCGGGCGCGACGGCGAAGCGTACCAAAGCATCTTTCCAGGGCGGATTATTTCGTCAGATACACCAGCCCTCTCATATCCGCCACCAGGAATGCCGCGGACTTGAGAGAATCTATTATCAGTCCCACGTTTTGCCGCAGGTTGACTGAGAAGAGTTTCAAGCTCCACAGCGCGGCGTTTCAGGGTTTCAGGGAAGCTCTCGCCACGTATTTTTGTTAGATATTCTCTTGCTCGCTTGCGCGAACCAGCAAAGAGCGAGTAGAAGGCAACCCT
>CAYWBA010000108.1:0-9407 GCA_964455955.1 uncultured Planctomycetota bacterium
AGGGTAAGGGTTTTGCCTGCTTCGACGAGGCAGCCGCGTTTGTGGGAGGCAGGCTTGGTCCACCTGGCGCCGCGGCCGTACTCATCTTCAAGAACAAGAGCCCCGCGCTTAATGTCGGCGAATCTAATCCACTCGCCTTCTATCTTTACGTAACGGTATCTTTCCAGACCTGAAAAGACCTTCGCATCCTGAACCGGGATGCGAAGATCACCCTCGTCTATGTCTTGCGAAAGTCTTGAAACAGCTCCGGTGTCGCCTTCCCTTACCACAATTACCAGACGCACCGCCCGCGGAAACAGGTCATCCCGCGGGTCGAGTAGCGAGGAGCCGCTCAGATACGTAGTGAACTCGCCGTCTTCAGGCTTATCTGGCGGCGGACGGGAACGGGTCGAATCCCACCAGAGCGCGGGCCCGCTTTTCTCCCGCCCGGAAGGATTGACCAGCGGCACATGCCGCACATCCCAAGTGTTGGTGTACTGCGTCCACAGGTTGAACCCCAGGTAAAGTACATCTTCAGCAAACTCCATGAACGGTGAACCCGTACCTCCCGGCCGCAGGTTAGCATCAAAAAAGAACGATTTTGCACCTCCCACGGGCGAGCGCAGGCCGCGGTAGAGCTTTGCAGAAGCGGGGTCCGGGTCCAGCAGGTAGGCAACCTCGCACAGACCGCCGGTCGGACGAAGTGCGCCCATTCGGGCCTCGGTATAGTCGTTGACAAGGTCAAGGTCGCTGTCCCCGCCTACAATAGCGCCGGCCTCCTTGCTGGTATAGGGGGAAATTGCCGAGCCGATTGTGCGCACAAACCTGAGGCGCTGCCTGCCGTTTGCATCGGTATCGCACAAGAACTGCACGTTCATTGGCTGGTCTTCGACCGGCTCGCGCGTATAGACTGCCCGCAGGTCCTCTGATATCTGTGACACAATCAGGAGCGCGGCCTCGAAGGACTTGCGCTTCCCCTCGCCCGACCGCCAGGCATGCAGGCCTGAACGCAGGACACCTATCATGGTGGCACCGATAAAGACAAATATCGACATCGCCACCATAAGCTCGACCAGCGTCATGCCGCTGCTGAGTTTTTGCAATCGTGTGGCTGCCACTATTTCTTCGGCTTTTTGGCCCTATCCCTTTTCTTCAAGAGATCTTCAATATCGCTCGGTTTGACATGTCGGCCGGTGTACTCAAACTCCTCGACCTGCAAATCAAACTTCACGTTGCGTGCACCGATGAGCTCGATAACCTTATTATTCTTGTACCGGTAGCACGCCATGCGCTTGGACGCTGCGTCCAGGATCCACACAATGTCCTCCTGCCCCTGGTTGTAATTGGCCGGTACAACGAGCATCGAGCCGCCGCTCATGCCCTGCGCATAGGCTGGTCTCTCAGCGCTGCCCGCCACAATCGCGATAAGCAAACCTGCGATCAGGCCCAGCAATCCCATCACCACATTGATCTTCATACTCCACCTCCTTCTGACCAAAGCTACTCTTCTCCTGTCTCGTGATAATGAACAATACAGGGCTGGTAGTACTTAAGTGAGATACTGCGCACGACAGGGGTATCTTTCCACGCATCAGAAGCGAAAGCCCCCGGCGCGTAGGTGAGATAGACCCGCAGCTCAACAACCTGCCCCATAACACCTATCACGTTATCGCCACCCGGGTCTATAAACTCAAAAAGTCCTCCCTTAACGTTACTGGGCTGTGCATCCCAGTCGGGCTCGCCGTCAATTCGAACCTGCACTTTCGTAACTGTTTCAAGCGGTATGTCGGCATCCCATGTTATCGAATTGAAGTAAGCGTAGTTGACTGTATTGGCGGCGTAATAGTAGACGCCCTGCCTGGACTCTTTGTTAGCTTCGTACAGGTCATGGTACCTGAACGGGATGTATATCCCGAGGTCGCTGCCACCAAAGCCAGACTCTGTAGTGCCGAACGCACTGCGGAACACCGGGTTGCCGTAAATGTCGCGGTAGCGCCACAGGGAGTTTCCGCGAAGGCGGTAAGGCACAATCTCGCCGGAACCGTCTGTCTTGGCAACCTGTATGTAACCTTCTCTCGGAATCCTGCCCGGGTTGCGGCACGGGACCGTATCGTCGAGCCCGCCGTCGAACCTGCCTGCCTTGGGGAATGGGGAGATGTATATCCTCGAACCTTCCGGGTGCACATCAGCGGTGGTGCCGAGCAGGCCGCGCTTGAGCTGACCGAAGGTTGAGCCGCTTACCTCCACCACGCCGATTATCTCGTCATCCACTTTTATCAGCCCGCCGTACTGCTGCAGTTTGGGCACACCTCCCATGGACGCGTTACCTGGTTGGCCGCCGGGTGAGCCGCCGCCCGTTGACCTCGATGGCCTGACGCCGAACTCAAGTGAGGTGTCTGAAGCCCCGATGCCCTTGTACAGGACAAACCCGATGGTTGCGTAGGGCGAGTGAACAGTATCGGAGGAAATCTCAATCTCATCAACCATTGCCATTATGCCATACCCTGGTGTGACAGCCGACCCGCAGACTGCAAACGCCGGCTGCAGTTCTGAGGGCAGTTCGCCGCTTGGCCATTTGAGCAGGCGTCCCCAGTTGCTCGAATCAATCTGTTGCGGGACAAAATCCGTAAGCGCGGCATACCTGCCGCTCGCGTGGTTTATCCACATCGTGGTCGGGGTTTTGTACGATCCGTCGAGAACAGTGACTATGTCGCCGCCGTCGCACCAGTTGTTTCGTGTCCTGAAAACGGGTATCACCTTGGCGCCTGCGGCGTGTAGAACCGCTGTGGTGCCGAGCTGGGCTCTGCGCGGCTCTGGGTCCTGGCCTGCCTGGCCGGCGGAGGTGTAAGGTATTATCAAGTACTGGGGCGTGTAGTTGGGGTCTTTTGCCTTCGCGTAGCGAATCCACTCATCATCGAGCTGGATGTAGTTTGTTCCAGAGTCATTGTAGTCTGTCGTGTCGGTGACTTTGATTGAAATAAGTGTTACTGTGGTGCCTTGCGTGTGGTCGGCAGCTATAGTACTCTCGACCCCCCGGAGGCATTGTATGAAACTGACAGGCGTAAGAGCGCCGTAGTATATCTTTTCCATGCCGATGATAATCAAGCCTTCGGGCGGGAAATCGGCGGTTGAATCTACAGGAATTGTAACCTCTGTTGCAGCCACCACAATGGAGCCTATCACGCCACCTCCCGGCTTGTTGATGTTTGTCTCCGGCGTGATATCCGCCAAATCGTAAACTGTAGTTGCGCCCCCGACTTTCAGGTTTTCGCTAAGATAGTTCCAGTACCCCCAGACAGTGACTACCGCACCGTCGTAGTGAGGGGTGGGCTGCGTGCCCCTTACTGCTGCCCGGATGTCTGCCGGCGTCCAGCCTGCAGGCGGCGGGTCTGAAGGCGGGGGCTCAAGCATGGACTCAACTGTCAGTGTGTTGCTGGCTAGGTCAATGTTAGTCACGTTCATTGCTTCCGAGTCTATCTTAATGCCGGGGTACCAGTTTTTCCCTGTGTCAGGTGTGGGAAGCCCCAGGGCCGAAACATCCTCAACCATGATCTGCGTGTCCTGCGGGTTAACATCTCTCACAAGGCGCGTGAACTTCTCGTACAGGCCCTTGGATTTCCCATCAACGTAAATAGCCAGGTCTCCGTACCTGACACCCTTCCAGGAGCAAGCGATGTGATACCAAATGCCCTGCATAAAGGCAAAAGGCGCCCGGAGTGTTTGCCCTTCTTCTTCCACTCCCGCATCCGAAACCATAAGAACGAGCTCGGCCCCGTCGTAGTAAAAGGTGAGGCGGCTCTCGTACTCGGATTTGCCGTGGTCGAGGAAGTAATGGACGCCGGTGCTCCAGGTGGGCTTGAACCAGCATGCGAAGTGGCCCGGCCTGATGGAACGTGGATTGTAGTTCTGGCGCTCGTTCACGATAGGCATGTTCTGGTCTGTCGGCAGTGAAATTCCGGTAGTGAGGTCCTCGCCCTCAAACCTGTCGTCATAATGTTCTGAATACTTGTCGCCATCGGCCATCCTGCCTGTTTCAATGCGCATGTCTCCCTCTTCGGGGTCGTGGCTTGTTGAAGGAAACTGCCAGGCGGAATTTATGACAACCGGCAATGTGGCGATCTTATTGGCCTCGCGGTCGTCGAACTGGAGGACACTCTTTCGGCCCGAGTTCACATCGAACCAGCGCACAATCCCTGGCGAGAAGTCCTGCTGGCTGTCAAGCACCCACGAAAGCAGCCTCGGCGGCCCGATTTCCACTACCTCACGTATGCTGTGGCGTGCAAGCTCCACCCCGGCAGGCGAGTTGACCACGCCTGTCGCCTGTATGGTAAAAATGTTATATGACTTGTAGCAAAAGCCCGTGGTTGACACCACAAGGGATGGGTCGTTCGGGTTGATAGCGTTAGTCCTTACTGCAACTGCGTCAAGTTCCGAGATAACCCCGGCCCCCTCCGCATTATCAAGAATCGTATTGAGGTCTTCATGGCAGGTTGGGGGATTTTCCCGAATCAATTCAACCAGCGCGTCGGCCTCTTCGAGCGAGATTCTGTCCGATGCCCTCTTCTTGGGCTGCTGGCCGCGCATGATGTAGCGGATATCAGACTCAAACGGGTAAAATGACAGCCCTACAAGCAGTGCCTTCAGCACTCTGTCGGAGCAGCTGTTAATGTTTACCGGGTGACGCAGCACCGCCTGCACCTGCGCTTCTCCCCCCAGGTAAGAACCTCTTATGTCCTGGTCTGTAATCACGCGCCCCATCCTGTCACGCCCGGCTATCATGACGTATTCACACGCACTGCCTTGTGAGATGCGTACAAGAGTACCGCGGTTGAAGTGTCTTCTATCCCAGACAGGCAATATCCTGCGGTCAGGGCGGCGGTTGCTGGAAACAGGAATATCGGCATACAGGCGGACGGGATATGACCAGTCGCGCGCCCGCCAGGAGAACGTGGTGATAAAATCACGCAGCCGCTTGTAGTCAATCGCGCTGAGCGCCTCAAGGAACAAGAGTTCCTTGAGCACTTTAATGTTCCTGAAGGCCTGCGGCAGGAACTTCTTGAGCCGGTCCTCTTTAGCCTTTTCCTCAGCTTCAATCTGCTCGACATACTCGTTGAAGTTTTGCATCATCTGCTCAAAGGCAGCCTGGCGCTGCGGGTTCTGCGGCATAGAAGAAGGTATCCTGGGGCCGATACGGTCCACTATATCGTCGCCGAGCAATCCACGTATCCGGTCCGCGTCCATGCCGAGGTCGCGAAGTTTCTTGTTGACCTCGGCTTGGGTGGGGGTATAGCCTGGTTTCTCCGGTTCTACAAGCCGGCCCGGGTCTACTCCAGCAATCTCAACGTCTTCTTCATCCACTCCGAGTTCCTTGAGCTTGTCAATGTAAAGCTGGCGGTAAAGCAGCGCCTCGGCGACGGCATCAAACTTGGTCCAGTTGGAAATCTCGCGAATTGACTCGGGAGTCACGAAAAGGCTGAGCCTCCCCGCGCTTGAATGAACGCGATGCTCAGATATCTTGAAAGCGCGCCCATCGTAAACAAGTGCCCCCCGCCCGTGCTTGTCCGCCTCAAGAAATATACCGCGCAGGCACCCTGTAAGCGCACCTTCCGAAACTCCCCGGTAGGCAATGTACTCGCCGTCTATCCGGACATACCCGTCGATGCTATCAGGGTCGCCGTCGGAGTAGAAGATAGTGGGGTCCTCAACAGGTATAATAGTATCTTCCACATCTATCTTAGCGCCAAGCTCAGTCACCCCCATCAAGTTCGCGACAAGCCAGGGCGTGGCGGAATTGACATTCACCTTGCCCTGCTCATCGAAGACTTCAACAGACCACATCTTGCCCTGCGGATCGTTGAATGAAACGCTTGACCCGTCAGGCAGGGCAAGCTGCAACGGGGAAATCGCAAGTTCCACATGGTCGTCAAAATCAGGCGTATTCTGGTTGCCGGTGCCGTAGTCCCCCTCGCCGAGCAGGTTATAGCGCTCGTTGACGTCATGAGTCTGGTAAAGCGCGACTTTCGCATGGTTGAGAGCACCACGTGCTATCCACTCGGCCCGTTTCCGGTCCAAGAAGCTCTTGGACGATTTTTCAGCAAGGCGCATGGAAGCCATAAACGGCACCGCAATTATCGTAAGCGCCGCAAGCACCACCACTACCATAAGAAGTGCTATACCGCTGCTTCTAAGAGTCGCTTCCATGTCTCTTTCCCCATTATTCGTCCTGTGTCTCTTTTTCCACAACCTGGGTCAGCTTGAGAAACCCGTACTTGTTAACCGTGACAACTGCATACCTATATTTCTCTTCGCTATCCTCTGGAAGAGTGGTTTTTGGTGCACCAACCACGGGCGCATCGACCGGCTTTGAGTCAGGAGTGTAGGAGGGGCTCTTACTTACATACTCGGTTACTTCCCCCTCCGGTTCAGGCGCGCGGTACAGCGGGTTCTCAGTAAGCTTTACAATCATATCGCCCTCATGATGTTGAGGGTCAAGCCTGCCGCAGGCGTCAAAGTATATCACCTGCGGATAGCCCATAAGGTATGCGGCATCCAGTTTCTGAACCTCAGGCTCCACAATCGCCGCTATGCGCACCTCGTCCATTTTGCCATAAAAGCTCTCCTTCGGGTCGCTGATATAGAGGTTCCGGTCACTCTCAGACAGGCGCTTTGGAAGCATGCCCTCTCTGTCCCGTGCAGGCAGCTTCGCGATAGGCTCAAGACGCCGCATGCGCCGCGTGATAAAGAGGACTGTTAGAGGCACGTTGTTGACGAAAATCTTGAGCGCTTCCGGCGGATAATCTACACTTGCGCTGTAGCGCAGGACAACGTGGTTCCACGTGTTGGGTGTCACAATATTATCAGCCGTCCTGAAAGGAAAATAGGAGGCCGGGCTGACAAATCCGAACTCAAGGGCGTAGTTTTCCGTGAGGCTCAAGAAATACGAATCTTCCTTATAAACTATGCTGAAACGCTGCTCCCCTTCATACTTCTGCTTGAGAGTAATTTCGTTCTGGGCTCTCCGGCGCGCTTGCTCCTCCAGCTCTTCCTCGTCCGGCTCCGCCTCCTCGTAATTATCAGCAGCCCGGCCTATGAGCTTCTTGTAGACGTTGCCCCGGAAGTCTCCCGGATAGACCCACACATCAATGACAATACCTGCAGGCGGGGTAAAAATAGGCAGATTCCCGCAGTCCACGTACGAATCCGCCACCTTGAGCCCCTCGCCTGTCCCGAACTCAAGCCCGCTGCCTGTTTTGCCATTTACCGGGTATGCGTTGACGACCTGGCTGCTCACTCCAAAGGCGCCGGTGGTTTCGCCGCCTGCTGCGTCCTCCAGGTGCCACTGCGCTACCGTTTTCTCACCGATGGCGTAGATGGTGTTCTCACGCGGGATCACATGCACTTCGGAAGGAGCTTCGTTGGTAAGAGAGAAGTTGCGAGCTCCCCGGATGACCGCCTGTACCCGCATAACGCTCGCTTCAAAGCCCCACCTGTAGGAAAGGCGCGAAAGCACGGTAACCCCAATCCCCAAAAGGAGCGTGATTATCGAGACAACAATCATGAGCTCGAAAAAGGTAAATCCTGCTTGAGTCGCGTGTCTTCTCAATTCTTTCCCCAGGACACAATATCGTCGCCTTCGCCGTTCTCGTTTTTGCAGTTAGGACCTACAGACCAGAGCTGAAAGCTTGACCATCCGTGGTATGCGGCCGTCTTCTTGGACTTCTCGGGTTTAATGCTGCCAACTTTTTTGCCATCTATCTTGTATGCGCGCATGTGGCTTTTGGGTGAGCTGTAGTCCCGGTTGTGGAAATAGATAAGCGGGTTACCCCAGGAGTCAACAATTTCCCGGGCCTGGCGGTCACCGAAATACCAGTTCAACGGATAGTCGCTTGGAATTGAGTCTTTGTCGAGGTTCTCAAGGTACTTTTCCTCAACCTCAAGTATCGGCGCCCCCCTGAACTCGGTTGCAAGGTGCAAAAGAAGCGACTCGATTCCGTCGTTTACACCGTTCGAATAGTAGCCGCCGTCCTTAAGCGAAGTCGGCGGATAGTCGCCGTGGTCGTGCTCGTAGGCCTGAAGCGCCGCCTTTATTTTCTCAATGAGAGTAGCAGTTTCAGTCACCTTTGCCTTTGAGCCCGCCCTCATAAGCGAGGGCACAAGCAACCCCATCAGCAGGCTTATTATCGCTACCACTACAAGGACTTCAACCAGCGTAAAACCCCGTTCTCTCATGCACGCTCCTTCTTGGAAACCGGAAGCATACCAGATTACCGGCCGTCCGGTTTCTGCCTGAAAATACGCACCTTTTCCGCAATCAGCGTCCACTGAACTCCCGCGTCCGCCTCACCGTAAACGCCTAATACCAGTTCCCTGGCCTTGGCAAGCGGAGGGCAGCCTACCTCAAGAACTTTCCTGTCATCAAGCATCAGCGCGAACTTCCCGCTGTTGGCGTCCACAACGCTTATCCCAAATACATGGCTCTTAGCATCAAGCGGGAAGTCCTCTATTTTTATGGGAGCGCTCGTGTCTTTCCACTTGCCTTTCTCCCCGGTGTAATTGTAAGAGAGCGAGCCATCAATGTCTCTCATAAGCACAACAGCCCCCTCCATCTCGCCGGCCTTTGAGCGAGTTTCGATTCTCAGCCCGTACTTTGCGCCCCCCGCCTGCAAGCCGTTAAGGACAGCGTCAACACAAACAAACCCCTTGGCACGCTCACGCCGGCACAGGAATACCCTTTTCCCTGCTTCACGCTGCTTCCCCGAGAAGTGAGCGGAATTGGACTTGATACGTATCTCAACCCCAAAGCGAGCGTCGTTTTCTTCGTTCCAGCCGTTTGATATGTCATCGGAATCCGGCCGCTTGAAACTGTCCTCCCAGCGGTCCCAGTAGAATATCTGGCTTATCTTGGAAAGCCCTTCCGAAGAGAAACTGTCCGATGGGTCAGCGCTCCGAGCGCTTGCGAACATGGCCGAGGCTGTCTTGAAATCTCCCGATCTATAGGCCAAATACCCAAGACCATTTAGCGCCCCAACATGGGAGGGATTCACATCCAACGCCTTTTCGAAATGGCGCCTGGCTTCCGAGGTAAGGTCCTTCTTGAGATAGCTCATCGCCAGCAGGCACTGAGCGTCGGCGTCCGTTTCGTCGGCAGAGGCGCCGTAGCGGAAGCATCGCGCCGCCTCTTCTAAGCGCCCGCTCTCAAGGGTAATCCGGCCGAGGAATTTGAACACCTGCGCAGGCCTGTAATCGTTTTCAAGAGCCATATTGAGCTCGAACACCGCTGTGTCCTTCTGACCTGAGAGGTAGTACACACGTGCAAGCTTGTAGTGCGCCAGGCCGCAGGTCGGGTTAATCTTGACAGCATTTGTATAAGCAGTCATGGCCTCATCGAGCTTGCCGTCGGAATGGAACATAATCGGGATCCCGGCCGC
>CAYWBA010000109.1:0-9371 GCA_964455955.1 uncultured Planctomycetota bacterium
CTTAAAGGGAATCGGCGAGTTCAACACCCTGTCTGTAGCAGAAATCAGGGATTTGCTTGAGGCAAGCATTCCGGGCAGCGATTCAAAGGCGCTGCGCGAGAGCTTCGAATCCCTCCTCAAGCCGGCGCAGGACGAGCAGACAAAACCGGCCGTGCTTCCCGGCAGTATTTTCGAGATGGCGGGACAACTTCTTGCGCGCTCGCGGCGGGTGGAGTTCTACAAGGGCGATGCGCTCACATCTTCAGGCATCAACGCACCGGCACGGTTCGCGCGCGTCGGGGAGCTTACAAACCTTTACGTTACTGACAGAGGGGCTGAGTGCGGCATGCTGCTTCGCTCGCCGGTGGATGAGACCTTGCGCCGGTACGAGCGGTCGCTGCCCGGGAGCGTACAGGCGGCTATGCGCGAACTGATAGCCTCGCCGCGTCCCGGGGAGGGCATTGCGGGAGTTCCGCTTGATGTTTCCCAGGATATGGTTGTAGGAGTGGGGTACAGCGAGGGGGGGATTGCAGCGTACCTTGCGCGCGGCGGGCCGGTTATGGTACCGCTGCTTGTGGTAGCGATACTGGCGCTTGTGCTTGTCATTGAGAAGCTCTACTCGCTGCGGCGGGAAAGCGCGGGCGCAACGCGGTTTGCAAGGGAAATTGTGAATGCCTACCACGCCAAGGGGATGCAATCCGCGCTTGCGATGGCGACAGGCGGCAGGGGCTGCGTCGGCCGGGTAATGCGTGCAGGGCTCCAGAAGGCGCAGGAGTCGCCGGACATTCTTGAGGAGAGCCTGCATGAAGCGGCGCTTGCGGAAATTCCGAGGCTTGAGCGATTTCTCTCGACGATAGCCGTGCTTGCGACCGTGTCGCCGCTTCTGGGGCTGCTCGGCACTGTAACGGGGATGATTTCCGCCTTTGACACAATAACAGTGTACGGCACCGGGGACCCGCGGCTCCTGTCCGGCGGGATATCCGAGGCGCTTATTACCACAATGGTGGGGCTGATAATCGCCATTCCAGTCCTGCTTATGCACGGGTTTTTGAGCGCGAGGGTTGACCGGATAACTGCGGACCTCGAGTCGGCCTGCGCGCTCCTTCTGGCAGCGGTAACGGAGGAGAAACAGGCGGCACCTGCGGACAAGTAAGCTGGCCTGAGGTGGTTCCATGCTGGAAGATTCGCTCGAAATACTTCTCCGGGGCGGGCCGGTCATGGCACCGATACTGGCGGTCTCGATTGGCGCGTGGGTGATAATTTTCGCGCGATTCTTCGGGATACGGCGGGAATCACACCATCTCGGGGAATTTCTGTGGCGGCTGGAGAGCCGGCTGAGAGGCGGCGGGAAGAAGAGCGCGCTTGAGCTGTGCTGGGAGACGGGAGTCCCGATAGCATCCATGCTGGCAATACTTTTCGCAAGAGAGAGCATGAACAAAAGGTACAGGCATAAGGCGGTTGAAAATGCGGTCCGTCTTGAGCGCCGCAGGATAGGAAGGGGCCTCGGCGCGCTTATCGTGCTTGCAGGCGCGGCGACGCTTCTGGGGCTGCTCGGGACGGTGGCGGGCATGGTGGCAAGCTTCAACGTTGTAACTGTCCACGGGACAGGCGAGCCCTCGCTGCTTGCGAAAGGAATCTCGCAGGCGCTTATAACCACCGAGGCCGGGCTTGTGGTGGCCCTTCCGCTGCTCCTGGTGCACAGCTACCTGTCCTCGCGTGTTGAAGCCGCCACGGTGGATGCGCACAGGAAGCTTCTGGACATTTCCGCCCTGCTCGGCAGGGAGGGCAGCAGATGAGAGAGCTTTCAGCACAGCGGCTTCGGAGGCGGCGAGAGCCGCAGGTGGGCATTGCGCCGCTTATTGACATGGTATTTATACTGCTGATATTCTTCCTTGCAACAACAAGCTTCGCAAGGGAGACAGGGGTAACGGTCAACAAGCCAGCCGCAGTGACAGCGGAAGCACTCCAAAAGCAGTCCATACTTGTTGCGATAACATCAAAGGGCACGATTCACATAAACCAGAGGCAGGTGGACCCTGCGGGCCTGAGGACGGTTCTGAGGCGTACCCTGCGCAGGCGGGCCAGGAGCTCTGTTGTCATAATAGCTGACCGGAGCGCCTCGGCGGGCAGGATTGTCGAGGTGATAGATGCCTGCAAACTGGCGGGCGCAGAGAAAGTTTCGTTAGCATCGATCAGGAAAAGGTGAAATGGGACGGAGTGTCGTCTTCGCGTTTGCGTGCGCGCTTGTCGTGAATGCCGGTGTGCTTCTGGCGCTGCCGCTTCTCGGCGGGGCGCTTGAGACTGCGACAGGCGCACCTGTGGTACTTGAACTTCATGAAGTGGATGTGGTAAAGCTGCCCGAGCCTCCCGCGGCCCGCCTGCCGAGAGAAGTTTTTGTCAAGGAGAATGAAAAAGTGCGTTCCCAGCCCGAGCAGCCTCCCCCGCCCGCCGAGCCTATTTCAAGTAAAATGCGCCCGGATTCCGGTATCCCTGACGAAATGCTGAGCGAGATTGACATCGAGATCAACGCCGGGCCACTGACGCCCGGGCTTGACCTGACCATACCGCGGGGGAACGGTTTCGGGTCACCAGTTGCAGCAGGCTCCGGGGCAGGCGAACTGCAAAACGAGGCAGTCTCGCTTGATGAGGTTGACCGGCTGCCTGTCAAGGTGCACCACGTGCAACCCCTTTACCCGCAGTGGGCTCTTGAAGCAGGCGCAGAAGCGGAGGTTACTTTGAGCCTTGTCATCGGCGCGGACGGCGCTGTAGGCCGCCTCGCCGTGGAGAGGAGCAGCGGCTACGAAGACTTTGACCGCGCGGCGCTGCAAGCTGTCAAGATGTGGCGTTTCGCCCCTGCGCTCCTTCGCGGCAGAGCAATAGCTGTCCGCGCGATACAAAAAATAAAGTTCGGTTTCAGGTAGCCGGGAGGTGAGCATGCAACTTGAGAATGTGCGCTACGAGGCCGAAGAGCCGGTAGCGATAATAACTGTCAACAGGCCCAAGGTGCTCAACGCCCTTAACGCGCAGACCCTTGCGGACCTGCGGGCGGCATTTGAGGCTGCGCGGGACGACAACAGTGTAGGAGTAATTATTCTGACAGGCGCGGGCGAGAAGTCTTTTGTCGCCGGCGCGGACATAGCGGAGATAGGAGCGCTCGGGAGCTACGAGGCTGCAAAAGCGTTTTCGGACCGCGGACAGGGCCTGCTCAACTTTATCGAGCAGCTTGGCAAGCCTGTGATTGCTGCGGTTAACGGCTTCGCCCTCGGCGGCGGCTGCGAGATTTCAATGGCCTGCCACATTCGCCTGGCAAGCGAAAACGCCAGGTTCGGCCAGCCCGAGGTGAATCTCGGCGTTATTCCAGGCTACGGCGGAACGCAGCGCCTCGCACGGCTCCTCGGCAAAGGCAGGGCGATTCAGCTCTGCCTTACGGGCGAAATGATTGATGCCCGGGAGGCGAAGAGAACAGGCCTGGTGAACGAAGTTTACCCGCGGGACGAGCTGCTCCCCGCAGCTAAAGAGATGGCCAGGACAATAGCGGGCAAAGGGCCGCTTGCCGTAAAGTACGCGCTTACATCGGTTCTGCGCGGCTCGGAGCTCACTCTGTGCGATGGCCTTGCGCTCGAAGGCGACCTCTTTGCAGCCGCATGCAACACCGAGGACAAGAACGAGGGCACAAGCGCCTTTCTTGAGAAGCGAAAGCCGCAGTTCAAGGGGAGATAGTGAAAATCTCCGATTTTCAAGTAAGTAGAGAGTAGAGAGTAGAGAGTAGAGCTGCGGCCTCCTTCTCCTGCTCTACTGCTCAACTTTCTACTATCTCGGCCGGAGGCCGCAGGCGGGTATAACAATGAGAATCTGCGTAATTGGAACAGGTTATGTCGGCCTTGTCGTGGGCGTATGCCTGAGTGAAAGTGGGAACGATGTCATCTGCGCGGACAAAGATGAGGAAAAGATAAGCCGCCTCTCCTCGTGCAAACCCACTACGTATGAACCGGGCCTTACCCATTACCTTGAGCGAAACCTGCGAGAGCGGCGGCTGTGCTTTTCAACCGACATTCGCTCAGCGGTGAAGGGCCGTGAGCTGGTTTTTGTCGCCGTGGGCACGCCGCCCGGGCCTGGCGGACAGGTTGATATGTCGAGCGTGTGGGATGCGACCAAAACAATTGGCGAAACAATAGGGCAATATACCGTTGTCGTGCTCAAGAGTACCGTGCCTGTAGGGACTGCAAAGCGGGTTAGGGAAATAATCTCAAGTCTCACAGACAAAGAGTTTTCCGTGGTGAGCAACCCGGAATTTCTCAAAGAAGGTGCGGCAATTGCAGATTTTATGAAACCGGACCGCGTTATTGTCGGCCTGGAGCCCGAAGACACCCGCGCACGGGAGATTATGCGAGAACTCTACGAGCCTTTCCTGCGCACCGGAAAGCCTTTCCTTGAAATGAGCCAGACCAGCGCGGAGGTCTGCAAATATGCGTGCAACAGCATGCTGGCCACCAGGATATCCTTCATGAACCAGTTGGCGAACTTCTGCAACGCTGCCGGCGCCGATGTCAACGAGGTTCGCAAAGGCATGGGTGTGGACCCCCGAATCGGCCCGCAGTTTCTTTTCCCCGGCGTAGGTTTCGGCGGGTCCTGTTTCCCCAAAGACCTGTCCGCCCTGATTGCCGCGGGTTCAGAATTAGGTGTCGAAATGGACCTCCTGGACGCGGTAAGGGAGGTTAACAACCGCCAGAAGAGGTTGATTGTCGGGCGCGTAAAGAAACACTTCGGGGAGAATCTTTCCGGCAAAAAGGGGGCAGTCTGGGGATTGTCTTTCAAGCCGCGCACTGATGATATGCGCGAGGCGCCCTCGATACTGATAATTGAGGGCCTGCTTGCGGCAGGTGCCGAGCTTGCAGTTTTCGACCCGGTGGCAATGGAGGCCGCCCGCGGAATCCTTGGAGACAGAGTCGGATACGCCGAGAGAGACTACGAGGCACTTAGAGGTGCGAACTTCCTGGTGGTTGTCACGGAATGGAACGAGTTCAGACGCCCCGACTTCAGGCGCATGAAAGAGTCCATGCAAGAGCCGGTGATTTTCGACGGCAGGAATATCTATTCCCGCGCATATATGGAAAGGCTCGGATTTGTCTATTACGGAATAGGATGTTAACATGCCCAATCGCAAAAGGGTGGTGGTGACCGGGGGAGCGGGTTTTATCGGCTCCCACATCGTGGAGCAACTGCTTGAAAGGGAGCTCCACGTAGTCTGCATTGATAACTTTCTGACAGGCAGCAAAGAGAATATCGAAGAGTTCACAGCAGACAGAAACTTCGATTTTGTCAAGCACAATGTCACAAAGTTCACTGATATCGAGGGCCGCGTGGACTACGTGCTGCACCTCGCCTCGCCTGCAAGCCCAAGCGACTACCTGCAGTACCCGATCCAGACCCTCAAGGTAGGCGCGCTCGGGACCCACAACGCCCTGGGCCTCGCAAAAGCCAAGGGTGCTGTCTTCCTCCTCGCCTCAACCTCCGAAGTGTATGGCGACCCCGCGGTTAACCCGCAACCCGAAGACTACTGGGGCCACGTCAACCCCGTCGGGCCGCGCGGGGTCTACGACGAGGCAAAGCGCTACGCCGAGGCGCTCTCACTTGCTTACCACAGGACCCACGGCATGGAAGTGCGAATTGCAAGGATTTTCAACACCTACGGCCCGAGGATGCGGCTCAGGGACGGGCGCGCTATTCCCAACTTCATGACCCAGGCCCTTAGAGGAGAGGACATTACCGTCTTCGGCGATGGCAAACAGACCCGCTCTTTCTGCTACATAGACGACATGGTGAACGGGATTCTCAGTCTCCTGTTCTCAGAGCACACAGGCCCCATAAACCTGGGCAATCCGCAGGAAATTACGATAATGCAGCTTGTGCAGGAAATAATGGAGATTACAAAGTCAAAAAGCAGGATTATACACCAGGCGCTGCCGGAAAACGACCCCAAGGTGAGACGCCCTGATATAACAAAAGCAAGGGACCTCCTGGGCTGGGAACCGAAAATAGACAGGCACGAAGGTCTCACCAGGACTGAAAAATACTTCAGGCGGAGGCTGGGAATCCTTGAGGAATAGGCCGCGAACCAGAGCGGGACCAGGCATGGAAATCACTTACTCTGACAGAATCAACTCCCTTTCAACATACCCCTTCGCCATCCTTGAGCGCAAAGTCAACGAGCTCCGCAGCCGGGGCATAAAAGTCATAGACCTCGGCGTGGGAAGCCCCACCGCCGAGACTCCTCGAATAGTCCGCGAGGCGGTTAAGCGCTCTGTCGAAGAACGCAAGAACGCGGGTTACCCCACCTACGAGGGGAGCCCTAACTTCAGAGCCGCCTGCGCCGCCTGGCTGGCAAGAAACTACGGAGTCGAGCTTGACCCCGAGAGTGAAGTCACATCCTGCACCGGCACGAAAGAAGCCCTGTTCCACCTGCCGGAGGGGTTTCTCAACCCTGCGGATATTGCACTTGTTCCCTCGCCCGGCTACTCCCCCTACGCACGCGGAACCCTGCTTGCGGAAGGTAAACCCTATCTTATGCCGCTGCTGCCTGAGCGAAACTTCCTGCCAGACCTCGGCGCAGTTCCTGAAGAAGTGGCCCGCAGGGCGAAGCTTCTGTATATCAACTATCCCAATAACCCGACCGCCGCGACTGCGCCGCGAGAATTCTACGAGGAAGTGGTCGAATTCGGCCGCAGAAACGGTATAATTGTATGTTCGGACGAGGCTTATGCGGACATCTACTTCGAGGAGAAACCCCCGTCCATTCTCGAGATTACCAAAGAGGGGGTAATAGCGACTTTCAGCCTCTCCAAGCGCAGCGCGATGGCGGATTACCGCGTGGGGTTCGCGGCGGGCGATGCGGGGGTAATCGCGGGCCTGCGCAAGGTCAAGACAAACGTGGACTCAGGTATGCCAAGTTTTATCCAGGATGCGGCAATCGCCGCCTACTCCGACGAGGAACACGTGGCTCTGATACGCCAGGAATATCGCAGGAAGCGTGACATCCTTGTTGAAGGGCTGAAAAACGCCGGCCTGCCTGAATGTAAGCCAGAAGCCACTTTCTACATATGGCAGAAAATACCTGATGGCTGCACCACAATAGAGTTCGCCCGGAAGTTTCTGACACCAGAGGTCGGCGTGGTAGTCATGCCGGGCGAGTGGCTCGGCGAGGCCAGCGAAGGTGGTAAGAACACGGGCCGGGGATACGTGAGAATGGCCCTGGTCGCGCCCGAAGAGGAAATCCGGGAAGCAGCCCGGCGGATAGGCAGCCTTAAGTTCTGAAATGCCAGCACTTTTCTTTTCAACCATACTGTTTTTGCCACGGAGACACGGAGAACACAGAGGGGGAAATAATTAAGGGTTTAAGAAAAGAAAAAAAGAAAGAATTCTCTGTGAACTTTGTGCCTCTGTGGCAGGAAATAATTTATTAAGAAATTTTGAAAAAATCCGTGACAAAAAGGCCGCTCGGACGACTGTCGTATATGGAGACCTCCAGCGGCCGGGACTAATGGGGACAGTTAATGGTCGTTAGGGATGAGCAACTCGTCCAGGGCGCGCTCGAGGGTGACAAGATCGCTTTCGGCATGCTTGTCGAAAGGTATAAGAGGCAGGTGCTGGGAATGTGCTACACTTTCACAAAAAGCTTCCACGATACTGAAGACCTTGCCCAGACCGTCTTCATAAAAGCCTTCAAGTCGCTCGGCAACCTTAACGAGCCTGGCAAGTTCCCCGCGTGGCTCTCAAAGATAACTTACTCCACGTGCAAGGACTGGCTGCGAAAGGAAAAGCGGGAGGCTGCTTCCCTGCAGAAGCTGCAAGAGAGCGGGCGCCTGAAAAAGCCCCTGCGCGAAGCAATCATTGACCAGGAAGAGCTTGACCAGATTATAGCCGCCGCGCTGGATGAAATGCCGGAAAACCTGCAGCTCGTCCTGACAATGCGGTTCTACGACGGCCTGCGTTACCGCGATATCGCCGACTTCCTCGAACTGCCCCTCAGCAGTGTCCGGGGAATGATGTATCGCGGGACCCAGTTGCTGCGGAAACGTCTGAACGCTTATATTACCAAGTAGCAAGTGGATGGAGGTGCTGCCATGGACTGCAGAGATTTCAGCGAGAATCTGCAGGCTTATATCGACGGCGAACTGATTGAGGCGGAGAAGGCCTTGCTTGAAGAACATATCGAAAATTGCGCATCCTGCAGCGCCGACCTCGATGAGCTTGCGCAGGTCAACGACATCCTGCACAAGGCATTCAGCGCAAAGCCCCGTACCAGTGCAGTCACGGCACGCGTTATTGCCAATATCACCGGCGTACTCGCGACTCAAAAGGCGCCCAAAGAAGTGCACGATAAAGGCGAAGAAGTGCACGATGAAGGCGAAGAAGAGAAAGACCCCGGCACAAGCCTCATGGGAACAACGCTTGCCGGGTACAAGGTTGTCGAGAAGATAGGCTCAGGCGGCATGGGCACGGTCTATAAGGCTGTGCAACTCTCAATGAACCGCGACGTGGCGCTCAAGGTGCTCTACCACAAGTACTCAAAGGACAAGACCTTTGTCGGGCGCTTCATCCGCGAGGCGCGGCACGCCGGCAGGCTCAACCACCCGCACATTGTTCGCGTCTACGACGTCGGCCAGGACAACGGCTACTTCTACATGTCTATGGAGTTTGTCAAAGGCCAGACCGTGCTTGACCTCCTGCTGGAGAAGGGGCGTGTACCACCCGAAGATGCACTTGACATCGTCCTGCAGACCGCACAAGCACTGGCTCACGCGCAGAAAAACTCCATTATCCACCGCGACGTAAAGCCGGAAAACATTATCATTGACCAGGAAGGCAACGTGAAGCTGGCCGACCTCGGGCTCGCCAAGAAGACCGACCTGCCCAAAGAGGCAGGCGCCACGATGGAAGGCCAGGTGATGGGCACGCCGCAGTATATGTCGCCGGAACAGGTCGTTGATACCTCCAGCGTTGACCTCCGTACCGACATCTACTCTCTGGGCGCGACTTTCTACCACATGGTCACAGGCCGTGTCCCCTTCACCGGCGACGACTCCTCCGAGATCATGCGAAAACACCTCCGCGAGAAGCTGATCCCACCCGATCACATCAACACGTCTCTCTCGGCCGGCGTCTCGGAGGTCATCGAGATCATGATGGCCAAACGCCGCGACGACCGATACAAGAATGTCGAAGAGCTTCTGACGGACCTGGAGGCGCTTCGCGAGGGCCATGCACCGCTGCAAGCGCACAAGCGGTTCGACGTCTCCATGCTCGAGAAGCTGGAGGAAGGCGACACCGTCGCACCGGAGGAAGCGGAGTACACCGAAGAGATCATCACCCGCTACCGGATGCTCGTGCTCGTG
>CAYWBA010000110.1:0-9366 GCA_964455955.1 uncultured Planctomycetota bacterium
GGGTCTGCAAGGTCAGTCATCTGAAAGCTTTGCTCATTCAAGATTTTGACAAGCTGGCTTCGCTCTATCACCTCGAAATTTTTGACAAGCTTGGTTGAAAGAATCTCGGCGATGGATTGGCCTGCATCCTTTATGCCGACATCGCCGGAAACCGTAAAGTCAACAACCGCTATGCGTACCTTGCGGCCCTTGACGGCCTCCTGCGCGTAGATTAGAGTGGGTATTATGGCAAGTGAAATAACAACAAGAGTAATAATCCTGTGCATGAACTCCTCCTTCTGCAATCTCCTTTTCGCGCCGCTCCGAGCTGACGGGTAAAACGCTACGGCTGCGGGTCTATTTCGACAATGCCGCGCGCCTCGTCCGACACTTTCTCGAGCATCTTGTAGCGGAACTGGCCGAAGCAGCCTTCAGACTCGATTTCCATCCCGCCCGCGGAGGCGGCCGCCTGCGCGCCAAGGATTGAATCGTGATTGTAGTCCATGCAGAGACTCCTGCCCTCCATGGCCGGATACAGAGGGTCCTTGGGGTCAACGCCCGGATAGGCCGGGTCTTTGAATCCGGGGCTTCCCACATAAACGTAGGCAAAGTCACGCAGGTAACCGAAGGTCATCAGTTTCGCCGGGTCGCACGCCAGCACGGTACGCCACGGGTCCCACCCATCGCGGCCAATTATATTTACAGGCGTCGAGTCAGGCATGTCTATGCCTGCGGCGACGAAGATGTCATCAAAGCTCACCCCGCGCCGGAGGACCAGTTGCCAGTTGGCGGGGTTATTGCAGGACTGGCACAGGAGCTTCGCACCCCAGAACCACTTCACCGGCAGGCCGTTTATATCCAGCTCTACAAGCGACTCATCGGCCAGCTTGAACGTGAGAACCGGGTACTCGCAGTCCGCGGCCGGGCCCGCCATCGCCGGGGAGACCACGGCGGGCGGTTTCGAGTCACTTTCATCCTGGAAGCAGCTCAGAGTGGTTGTTAAGGCTAATGAAAGAATAACAAGAACAGCAATTCTGCGCATGACTTTCTCCTTCTCTTCGCTGAATTCGTCCAAACAGTATCATTATACATGCAGCCCGTGAACTGTCAAGAGAACTTGCTATCCTGCCCTCAAGGCGACAAGGTCTCGATGATATGCCTGAGAAGCCCAGCCTCTTTACCGGGCATGAAGTGCAGGATAGTTGCCTCGCGGTCCGCAGGCAGCCGGCGGCGTAGTTCACCCAAAAGTTCCTCCCGCACAACGATAATAAGAGGCACCCGCATTCTCAGCGCGGCTCCGAGTACTGCTGCGTGCCCTCTACCGGAGAGCTCAAGAGGCCCAATCTCGTCAAGAACACAGACATCCGCCTGGCCTGTCACCATTTCTGTAGTACTGGCAAACGCCTTTTCGTCAAACTTCCAGTAGGAATCAGGCCCAGCCCGTCGTGCAAGCGGAAATGCCGACCCGTCCTGAGCACTTACAAGGTCGTAGCCTGTCTTGGTGCCTTCTGCATCGAAGACGCCGCGCTGGAAAAAACCGGTAACTTCCAGGCCCTGCTCGCGCAGTTTAGGCAGAATCTGCTCAACGAACCGGCTCTTGCCGGAAAACTTCGGCCCGGCAATCAGGATTACCTTTGGGAACGCCACGCTACTTCTCATCCGTTCCGACAGCCCCACTCTCGCTAAGAGCGGCGTATTCCTCTTCAGTATAGCCGAGTATCCCGCAAATGACTTCCTTGTTATGCTCTCCAAGAAGCGGGGCAGGGCCGCGGACGCAGGCCTGCGAGCCGGAAAGCTTTATCGGGCAGCCGCAGACTCGAATTTTGCCAAGGGCCGTCTGCTCAATTTCAGGCGCCATTTCACGCGCTATTGTCTGCTTGTTCTCGATTACCGCCTTCATGTCGTTAAGCACCCCGTATGGCAGCTCGTTCTCCTGAAGCTTCTTGACAATATACGCGGTCGGGTGTTTGCTTGTCCAGTTTTCCACAAGCTCATCAATTCGGTCAACATGCTTGAGGCGGTCTCTCGCCCTGGCGAGGTCGGGGTCGTTGACAAGTTCCGGCATCTCCATTGCATTGGTGAGCCTCGCCCAGAGCTTGTCATCAATTACAATTATATTTACGAATCCATCCATTGTCTTGTAAAGATTGTGCGGGCTTGCCGCCGGGTGGCGGCTGCCCATCGCCCTGGCAATCTCGCCCCTCATCGAGTAGCGGGGGATTGCGTTCTCAGTCAGGCTGATGCCGCAATCAAACATGGCGACATCCACCTGCTGCCCCTTGCCTGTTGCATCCCTCATCCTCAGGGAGCCGAGTATCCCGATTACCAGGTCCTGTCCGCCGCAGTAATCTGTGACCGAATAGCCGATGCGGTGCGGCCGGCGATTCTCCTCGCCGTTCATAATCGTCAGCCCGCTTTCAGACTGGATGCAGATGTCATACGCGCGCCTGCTGGACTTGGGCCCGGTCTGGCCGTAACCGGAAAGCGAAGCGTAGATAAGCTCCGGCTTCCTGGCGCTCAGCGTCTCGTAGTCCAGCCCGAAACCCTTCATAGTGCCGGGCGAGAAGTTCTCCACCAAAACATCGGCCCACTCCAGCGCTAACCTCTCGGCAATCCTGCGCCCCTCTTCCTTCTTGAGGTTAAGCGCAATCCCTTTCTTCCCGACGCTGAGCGCTATGAAGTACCCACTCTGGTCTATGCCCCGGCTGTCAGTCTTAAAGGGCGTAATTCTTCGCATGACATCCCCGTGCAGAGGCTCAACCTTGATGACCTCCGCGCCGAGGTCCGCAAGAATCCTGGTGCCGCTCGTTGCCGAAATCACCTGCGCGAAACTCAATACCTTTATGCCTTCCAGCACGCTTCTCATAACAACCTCCCGGGAGAAAAAGGAGTTTATACAGCACTGATAGAGCAGTTTTCAACTGAGGGGATGATGTTACCTCAACTTACCTCCCGCGTCAAGGCCGGAGTGCGATTCGAGTTTGTCTGCGGTGTTGATTTTTCCCAAGCAGTATCATTTTCCCCGCCAACAAAACTGTCGCGGACATTGCAAGAGGATGGAGACAACTTTTTGCTTGATGGGAGTGTTGCAGGGATTATAATGTTGTGTCTGCGATGACAAGTCTGTTCCGTTGGGAGGAAAATGAAGAAGAAAGGCTCAAAAGCTAACTCTCCTGCAAGAGCTAAAACTCCCATAAAGACCAAATCCGCCGATAAGGCCGGGTCTGTTGTGAAAGCCAGGGTTTCAGCGAAGGCCAAACCTGTCGCGCAAGCCCCAGGTGGCAGAATTAAATTCGACTACTTCAAACCGGATTCGACAAAAGAGGCACTGAAGCTGCTTGGCCAGTATAAGGGCAAAGCTGCCTTCCTCGCCGGCGGCACTGACCTGATTGTCAAGATACGCGTAGGCAAGCTCCGTGTTGACGCAGTTATAGACATAAAAGGTTTGGAAGACCTTTCCGAGGTACGCAAGACCAAGACCCAGGTGATGATAGGGCCGCTGACAACTATCGCTGAGATTGCAAAGAACCAGGTAATAAAAGAAAACCTGCCGATACTGTCCAGAACCGCGCTTCTCATGGCCTCACCGCAGGTGCGTAACCGCGGAACTATTGGCGGGAACATCTGCAATGCCTCGCCCTCCGCCGACATGGTGCCTCCGCTTATAGCGCTTGGCACCAAGGTCGAGTTCTTAAGAGGACGGGACATATATACGGCGAAGCTGGAGGACTTTTTTGAAGGGCCGGGCGAGACCGTCTTGAAGAACAAAGGGCTTCTTAGTGCCATAGCGGTGCCTATTCCGAAAAGCCAGACAAAGGTCGCATACCAGGTCCTGACCCTGCGCGAGGCGATGGACCTGTCAATAGTTTCAGCAGCAGCAATGGTATATACAGAGCGCGGAATTATCAAAAAAGCGAAAATCGTGCTTGGTGCAGTTGCGCCCGTCCCGCTGCTCGCCGCCAAGGCTGCGAAGGTGCTTGTCGGTACGCGGGGAAAGGCAAAGAGCGTTGTGGAAGCTGCCGCAGTCGCCGCCTCCGAGTGCGCGCCGATCTCGGATGTTCGCGCTTCACAGGAGTACCGGCGAGAAATGGTCGCAGTCGTTACCCGCAGGGTTCTTGAGGAGATGCTGGGCTGAAAGTTCCTGTAACAGTAATGGTCAACGGAGATATCCACAAGCTGGAAGTGGAGCCGGAGCTGTCGCTGCTTGAGATGTTGCGTGAGAGGCTTGGGCTTACAGGCACCAACTGCGGGTGCAACCAGGGCGACTGTGGTGCCTGCACGGTGATTATGGACGGCCGCGCTGTGAACTCCTGCCTCGTGCTGGCGGCTGAATGTGACGGGGCTTATGTGCTGACAATCGAGGGGCTTGCCCGGCGCGGGAAACTGCACCCTGTCCAGGAAGCGTTTATCGAGGAAGGCGCGGTGCAGTGCGGCTTCTGCACCCCGGGCATGATAATGCGGACTGTCGCCTTCCTGGCCTACAATCCAAACCCGACGAAGGAGCAGGCACGGACGGCGATTGAAGGCAATATCTGCCGCTGCACCGGGTACGAGCGAATCGTTGAGGCGATACTCACAGCCGCGACAAAATTGAACCAGAAGGGCAAATGAGATGGACGAACCCTTCAGATATGTTGGAAAGAACATCCCCAAGGTTGACGCATACCAGAAGGTCACCGGTTCGGCCGTTTACGGACATGACATGAAACTCCCGCGTATGCTGCACGGCAGGATACTTCGCTCGGAGCATGCGCACGCGAAGATTGTTGAGATTGACGTGCAAAAGGCCCGGCGCCTGCCGGGCGTGAAGGCGGTTATCACCGCCTCGGACCTCGAGTGCGAGAATCTCGGCTTCCTGGGAGATAACCCCATTCTCAAAGGCGACAAGGTGCGCTCCTACCGGGACGAGGTCGCCGCGGTGGCCGCTGTCTCGGAGGAAGTCGCCCAGGCGGCGTGCAGGCTTATTGATGTGAAGTACGAGCCGCTCCCAGCCGTGTTCGACCCGTTTGAGGCAATGAAGGAAGATGCACCTCTTGTTCACGAGGATTGCCCCGGCAACAAGGTGAAGTTCGGCTACGAGTTCAAGCACGGTGATGTCGAGGCCGCGCTTGAGCGCTGCGAGCACGTGGTTAGCGGAGAGTACAGAACTCATTACGTGACCCACTGCTGCATGGAGCCCTGCTTTGCACTTGCCGTGTTCGGCAACAACGACCAGCTCACGTTATATTCCTCGACGCAAATCCCTTATCTCATGCAGCGCAGGCTTGCCGCGGTGCTGGGCATCCCAGGCCACAAGGTACGCATCAAACAGCCGGTAATAGGCGGCGCATTCGGCTCCAAGCTTGACGTCTATCCCTATGAGGTAATTACGGTGCTTCTTGCGAAAGCTACGGGCCGGCCTGTTCGCCTTCTTTACAGCCGCGAGGAGGAGTTCGAGTGCTCCCCGACGCGCCAGCCCATGGTTATAAAGATGACGACGGGCTGCGATAAGGACGGCAAGCTCCTGGCGCGCAAGTGCGAGGCAGTTCTCGACAACGGCGCTTATACCTCCTGGGGAGTCACTACCCCGCATATCATGCTTACAGGCATTTCCTCGCTTTACAAGGTCGAGAACATCTATTTCAAAGCTTTCAGCATCTACACCAATAACCCTTACGCAGGCGCATTCCGCGGTTATGGCAACCCCCAGGGTACTTTCGCAAACGAGCAGCAGATGGATGAGCTTGCAGCCGAGGCAGGCATTGACCCGGTGGAGCTGCGCCTGATTAACGCCAATGAGCCGTACTCTGTGACGCCGCAGAAGTTCAGGATTACTACCTGCGGGTTGAAAGAGTGTATAAATGAGGCTGCCCAGAGCATTGATTTCCATGCCAAGAAAGAGTCCTATGAGGGGGTCGGCATCGCGGGCATGCTCCACGTCGGTGGCGGCGGCAGGGTCTACAAGAGCGACGCGTGCGGCGTTATCGCCAAGCTTGATGACTTCGGCCGGCTCTCCCTTATGACCGGGGCGACGGAAATCGGCACAGGCTCGGATACCGCTATGGTCTTGCTTGCGGCTGAAGAACTCGGCCTGCCGCTTGAAGCTGTCTCGATTATAAATAACGATACCGACGTCGGACCATGGGATGTAGGCATCCACGCCAGCCGCATGACCTTTATTGGCGGTAATGCGGTAATTCGCGCATGCCGCGACATAAAGGCCCAGCTTGCCGGATTCGCGGCGAAGAAACTGGAATCCAGCCCCCATGACCTTGTATTCAAGAACAGCAGGATTATTGACAAGACCAATCCGAAAAAATCTATTGAAATTGACCGCTGCGTGCGCTCCATGCACTTCAGGGAGCATGGGGAAATGGTGGTTGGAAAAGCCTTCTACGACCCCCCGAATGAGTTCCAGGCGCGCGACATGACGGGCAACATCTCTTCCACCTACGCATTCGCTGCGCACGCAGTGCGCGTGAAAGTAGACCCGGACACGGGAAAGGTCAGGGTTCTCAAATTTGTCGCTGCCCATGACGTCGGCCATGTAATCAACCCTCTCGGCCTTATAGGCCAGATTGAGGGCGCGATTGCGCAGGGACTCGGCTACGCCCTGACTGAACAAATGCAGCTTGATAAGGGAAAGCTTCTCAACAACTCCTACACAGACTACAAAATGTTCATGTCGCGTGACATGCCCCGCGATATCGAGCTTGTCTTTGTTGAGACGGAAGACCCCGAAGGCCCGTATGGCGCGAAAGGCGTCTCGGAAGCGGGGCTTATCCCCACGCCTGCCGCAGTGGCCAATGCACTCGCCGACGCAATCGGCGTCCGCCTGCGCGACATGCCGTTCACCCCTGAAAAAATCCTCCGTGCCATGAGAGAGAAGCAAATCTCTCAATCCTGAATGTCAAAGAGCGATTTCTGTTTTCTCAGTTACAGCCTCTTTCCAGTTTACGCAAGAGCACCAGGCACGCTTCAAGCACTCCGCCCGCAATCGCGTTGCTCTTCTCGGAAATCGTAAATGCTCTCTCGACCTCGCCCGATGCGTCTATGTCGCCGATTTTCATTCCTTCCGTTGCCTTGACACCTTTGTGCAGAAGACCGCGCACAACGCCTGATAGCTTGGCTGCCACCGGTTTGCCCGAGACAGTGCCGAGTAACTGCCCTTTCTCGACAAGGTCGCCTATTTGCACCTCGGTCGCAAATTCGCCGGCGCATGGCGCGCGCAAGACCATATCTCGAAAATCTACCTGCACGCCGCTGCGGCGGGTCGCAAGGTACGCTTCAGGAGGGCCTGGCACGCCGGTATTTGCAGATGCGCTCCCTTCGTAAATGACCCGCCCCATGTTGTGCCCGGCAAGCGTCTCGATGACCGCGTGGCAGTCCTCACCCGCTGTGAAGCCCGGCCCCAGTGCGACCACGACCGGCGCATCGGTGATTTTGGTGCCGGTGTTCTTCTTCGCCATGATTCCATCCACCACAGCGTCGAACCGGCGCCTCTGGAGGATTGCAGCCTGCGGGTCCACAATCACCGGCACTTTGCCGGCTTCGAGCATTTCGTCAATTTGATGCTCCTCGCACTTCAGGGCTGTTACACCTTCAACTGTGAACTCGCCGCGGAAGACAGCCTCGGAGAAAGCGACCATCCTGCGGCAGGTCAGCGGGGCTTCAATCTCAGTTGCAACGACGCGCGCGCCCGCGAGGTGCAGCCTGCGTATCGCGCCTGAGACAAAGTCCCCCGCGCCCTTTACAAGTATGTTCTTACCTTCAATCATTGAACTTCTCCCGCATGCTCTCAGGCGAAGTGATGCCTTTCCTCTTATGGTGGATAATCTCTGCAAGTATGCTTATCGCAATTTCGGCAGGTGTCTCCGCACCAATGTCAAGCCCAATCGGCGCGTGGACCTGCGCAAGCTCCTCTTCAGTAAAGCTTTCTTCCTTCAGGCGGCTCATGATTGTCTTGACCTTGCGGCTGCTGCCTATCATGCCGACGTATGCAGCCCCGCGGCGAAGCAGGCCGCGAAGCGCCGCCATGTCCAGCTTATGCTCGTGCGTAAGTATCACAACATACGTACTGTTGGTGACGAGCTTCGCTACTTCCTCACTCTCCGGGTTTGCGTGAATTACGCGTGTCCCCGCCGGGAAGCGCGATGGGTCTGTAAACTCCTCTCGCGAGTCAACTATGGTTACGGGCATTCCAGCCTGGGAAGCGGCGAATGCGAGCGCACTGCCGACGTGCCCTCCACCGCAAATAAGGAGCGTCGCCGCGGCAGTGTGGACTTCGATGAAGACATCAACATCCCCGCCACACATCATGCCTATTCCGCCCTCGTGCTCACCTTCGAGCCTGTACTGCTTCAGGACGGACTGGCCTGCGGCAAGCGCTTCGGTCGCATCTTTGATGACCATCTTCTCAAGCCTTCCGCCTCCAACGCTGCCGGAAGTCTCGCCGCCTAAGAGTATCAGCATCTTGGACGCCACATCCCGCGGTGCGGAGCCGCCGGTTGCAACGACTGTTGCGACCGCGAAGGCGCGGCCCGCTTCCGCGAGCCCGGCAATCTGCCTGTATATGTCACTCACTCCCGTAACCTCCGGTTAGTTGTACGTGGTCCTCTGGGGTATCAATGTCAGTGCCTGCCGCGTTGGGCAGTTCAACCCTTATTGCTTCGGTCAGGTGCCTTCTTGCGACTTCGCGGCCTCCGACATCGCCGGTGAGCTCCTCAAGCTCGCCCCAGAGGTCCTTCCTGAAAACGACAGGGTGGGCAGGGCGGTTCTCGATTACACCAAGCGCAAGCGGTGCGCACGATTCGCGGTAAGCGCAGATAACAGAGTCGAGGTGGTGCGTGCCCAGGCCCGGCAGGTCGCCAAGCACGAACATCGCCGCGTCAAATCCGCCGGCCCGGGCCAGACCTGCCTTGAGCGAGCTTGCAAGCCCGCTTCCGTAGTCCGGGTTCTCGACAATCTTCAGCCCTGCGAACCCGGCAAGGGCAGGGCGAACCCTGTCCGACTCGAAGCCGAGAACAACGATAACTGTGTTGGCCTTGCTTGCAGCTACTTCCCGGACAACCTTTGCAATCATTGGCTCGCCGTGAACTACTGCAAGCTGCTTCGGCTCGCCGAAGCGGCTTGCCTCACCTGCCGCAAGCACTACGGCTGCAATTCGGTCCCCAGCGTTATTCCCTGACTCTGCCATTGGTTCCCGCTCCCGGTTTTGCGCCATTATACGCGCCTGCTTCGCGATAATCAAGCTGGTTGAACCAGTCACCACTCCGAACAGATGTGCGAAATTTACAAATTTTACTTCCAGGCGGGTGGTATAGGGAATTTGTAACTCCCTGTCAATAAAGCAGGTTACGGCGACGCGATGTCCAAAAACGGGAAAGCCATTTGTAAATTTTTTGCTGT